>JBBRXR010000238.1:0-3998 GCA_038238485.1 Elusimicrobiota bacterium
CGGTGGGCCTGGGGACGGTTGGTTGGCGGGTGGTCCGCGCTCTGCCGGGGCGATGACCGAAAAGCGATTTTTGAATTGGACGAGGCTCTCCGGCTATCGCGGGAGTTTCCGGAAGCGACGCAGCTCAAGGCGGAGATCCTCCTTGATCGCGGCCAGTACGACGAACTCGGCCGGATGATTCGTCCCATGCTCGATGAAAAAGTCCTTCAGTCCGACGGGCATGTCCTTCTGGCGCGCAGCTTTCTGGCCCAGGGCAATGGCGAACTCGCCGCCGAAATGGCTGAGAACGCGATTCGCCTGAACCAGCAGAACCATCGCGCCTTCGCGGCCCTCGGCGAGGCCCGTGCGGTTACGCGCGACATTGCCGGCGCCGAGCGCGCCTTCGACAGCGCGATCCGCCTGAACAGCTTCGACGTGACGGTGGCCGCGCAGGCCGCCCGCTTCCGGTCGAAGTGGACTCGCGCCGGCGCGGACACGGCGGAGTTCAGAGCGATGTCCGAGAAGGATCCGCGCAACGCGGAGCTCTGGTATCTGTGGGGGGACGCGCAGATGAGCCGAAAGGAATATTCAGACGCCATCCAGTCGTTCCAGACAGCGGTGGCGCTTCGCCCCTATCTCCTTCGGGCGCAGCTCGGGCTGGTGGAGGCTTACGAAAAGATGGGCGATGGTGTGCGCGCCGACAGCGCGCTCGCCGCTGCCGCGGCCATCAACTCCGGAAACAAGGACGTGATGGCCTGGCGAGCCCGGAAAAGGCGCGCATGAGAGGCGCTCTGGAATCCCGGTCTCGTTTCGCCTTTCCGGTCTCATCCGTCGTGATTGCGGCCATCGCCGTTTTTGCCTTCAGAATGGAAATGCACGCGGCCCGATGGGGATTTATTGAACGCGTGATGGAAGACTTCTCTTTCTCCTGGACGCCTTTTCTTCAGCACCCGTGGGCAAATCTGCCGAAGATGCTTAGCCACATGTTCATGCATGCCAACACCGAACATATCACCGGCAATCTGATTTTTTTCGCGCTGTTTGCTCCGGCGATTGAACGATGCACCGGGCATCTCCTGTTCATTGTCTTCTACCTGCTGTGGGGCGTCGCGGCCGCTTGCGCGCAGGGTTTTTTCCAGCCCTTCAGCGGAGGTATGATCGGCGCGTCCGGAGCCATTTCCGGAGCGGCCGGCGCTTATTTCGTTCTTTATCCGCTGCGCACGCCGCCCTCTCTCCTGATGAGGCCGTTCGGCAAATTCGCCTCGAATATCCCCGCCTTCTTCTGGATCGGCCTCTGGTTCCTGGGCCAGCTCAAAGGCGGTTTCCGGGCGCTCGCGCCAGACCTCTTCCCGGTAGAGCATGTCGCCCGCTGGGCCCATATCGGAGGCTTTGCCGCCGGAGCCCTGACCATGGCCCCCTTCGTCTGGCGAGGGGGAAAAAATGATTCAGATTGATAAAATCCTGTGTTATAATGGCCGGACTCAAACGCCCGGGGACCCCATCCCCCGTCGGTCGGCAGTTGCTTACCTGCGGATGAGTTTTCACAGTAATAATTCAAGGAGTAGAAACATTTAATGGCTGCTACTACGTCACCGGCGACTGCTGAACCGATTATTTCAATGAAATCCCTCCTCGAAGCGGGCGTCCATTTCGGACATCAAACGCATCGCTGGAACCCGAAGATGGCTCGCTACATCTACGGCAGCCGGAACAACATCCATATCATCGATCTTCAAAAAACGGTTCGTGAACTCAAGAAAGCGTTCGCTTTCGTTCGCGGCATCGCCGGCGAGAACCGCAGCGTTCTCTTCGTCGGAACCAAGAAGCAGGCGCAGGACGCGATCGTCCAGGAAGCGCGCCGCTGCGGTTCACCGTTCGTCGCTGAGCGCTGGCTCGGCGGAACGCTCACCAACTTCGAAACCATCCGTCGTTCCTCCAAGCGCCTCAAGGAGCTCGAAACGATGAAGGAAAAAGGCGTGTTCGATCTTCTCTCGAAGAAAGAACGCGCGATGCGCGAGAAAGACATCAAGCGTCTTTCCAAATCGCTTTCCGGCATCAAAGACATGCTCGAACTTCCTGGTTGCATTTTCATCGTCGATCCGTCGAATGAAGTCACGGCGATTCAGGAAGGCCGCCGCATTGGTATCCCGATCGTCGCCGTTTGCGACACGAATACCGACCCGGACCTCATCGATTATCCGATCCCGGGTAACGACGACGCCATCCGCGCGATCCGCTTGATCACCGGCCTGATCGCCGACGCGGTCGCCCAGGGCCATCAGGCTTTCGAGCAATCTCAGATCCAGGTGCTCCCGGAAGCCGAAACGCAGATGCTGGAATCCGAGCAGACCGCCCAGGTCGCGCCCGAGTCCGGCGAAGCCGTTTCACCGATCGCTTAATTCCTAACCTTCTTTAAACCCGAGAGAACTCCCATGACCTCAGCCACCGATATCAAAGCCAGCGAAGTCCAGAAGCTGCGCCAGCTCACCGGCGCCGGCCTCATGGATTGCAAAGCCGCGCTCGTTGAAACCAAGGGCGATTCCGAAAAGGCGATCCGCCTCCTCCGCGAGAAGGGCATCGCCAAGTCTTCGAAGCGCGCCGACCGCGTGGCCGCCGAAGGTATCATTGAGAGCTGGGTGTCCGACGACAACCGCAACGGCATCCTCTTCGAGCTCAATTCCGAAACGGACTTCGTCGCGCGCAATCCCGAATTCAGCGCGCTCGCCAAAACGTATCTCGACCTCGTCCGCAAGAATCCTTCGTGGACGAAGAGCGAGGAACTCCCGGATGCGGAAGCGAAGGAACTCTCCGGTAAAGTCGGTGAGAAGATCTCGCCGCGCCGCTTCGCCCGCTTCTCGACGACGACCGGCGTTGTCGCCATTTACGTTCACTCGGGCTCCAAGCTCGCCGTGATGGTTCAGATCGATGCCGACAAGGCGATTCCGGTCAGCGACAACCTCAAGAGCCTCGGTCGCGAACTGGCGCTTCAGATCGCCGGCGCGAACCCCCTCTACGTTCACAAGAGCGAAGTACCTGCCGACATCGTGGACCGCGAAAAAGAAATCGCGAAGAAACTGATGGAAGGCCAGAACAAGCCCGCCGAGATGCTTGAGAAAATCGCCATCGGCAAGCTGCAGGTTTTCTTTGAAGCCAACTGCCTCCTCGATCAGCCGCATGTTCGCGACGCCTCGGGCAAGACCAAGATCGCCCAGCTCGTCGAAGAAACCGGCAAGAAAGAGGGCGCTCAGCTGACCGTCACGCGGTTCGTCCGCTTCCGCGTCGGCGCCGACTGATCCCACCATCTTAATGAAACGAATCGTCCTCAAGTTGTCGGGAGAAGCCCTTCTCGGCAAGGAAGGTTCGGGAATTGATCTCGAAAGCCTCTTTCGGATCGCCAGAGAAATCAAGAAAGCCAAAAAAGCCAGCACCCAGCTCGGCATTGTCGTCGGCGGCGGCAACATCTGGCGCGGCGCCCGCGACCAGGGCCTCGGCCTTGAACGCGTCATCTCCGACAACATGGGGATGCTCGCCACCCTCATCAACGCGCTCGCCCTTCAAAACGCCCTCGAGCAGGTCGGCGTGCCCACGCGCGTGATGTCGGCCATCGCCGCCTCCAACGTTTCCGAACCGTACATCCGCCGCCGCGCCATCCGCCACATGGAAAAGGGCCGCGTCGTCGTGTTCGCGGCCGGCACCGGGAACCCGTTTTTCAGCACCGACACCGCCGCCGCGCTGCGCGCTTCCGAAATCGGCGCGTCCATCCTTCTCAAGGCCACCAACGTCGACGGCGTGTACTCGAGCGACCCGCGCCGCGACAAGAAGGCCAAGCTTTTCCGCCACATCGCTCTCTCTGACGCCATTTCTCGCCGCCTCGGCGTGATGGACGCCACCGCACTCGCGCTCTGCCGCGAGAACAACATGAGCATTCGCGTTTTTAATCTTCACAAGTCGGGAAACATCGTGCGCGCCATCGCCGGCCAGGACATCGGCACGATGGTCACGCCTTAAATTCCAGGAGC
>JBBRXR010000239.1:0-3966 GCA_038238485.1 Elusimicrobiota bacterium
CATCCGGTCCGGAGTTCACGGAGAATAGGGAATCCCGTTAAATTCGGGAGCGGTCCCGCCACTGTAAGTGAGGACGATCTTCAACGATGTCACTGCCCGAAAGGGTGGGAAGACAGAAGGTCGGCAGATCCCACGAGCCAGGAGACCTGCCCAGGGGAGGAGCACGCGCTAGTTCGAGGGTTAGCTTCGCGTGAGGGTCCTGCCTTTTTGTCGGCCCCTCCGTCTCCTGTGGAGATGGATTTTTCCGCCCGCCTGCCGACAATCAGGAGATAATCAAATGAAGTCCACCGTCTCACGGGCGATCGCCGTTGTTCTGGCGTTCTCCGTTTCCAGCCAAGCCGAGTTCATCACGCTCACCCGCATCTCAACAATCGAATCGAAGCTTCCCACGAACATTTCGACCGTCACCAGCGAAGACATCCGCCGGTCCGGCGCCGTTAACGTCGCCGAGGCCCTCCAGGTCTTGCCGGGCGTCGACGTGCAGCAGTCCGGTTCCCTGGGCAGTCTGGCCACCGTTCGCCTTCGCGGCGTTCCAGGGTCGGCCAACGTCCAGGTCATCGTCGACGACCAGCCGGTCGGCGGCGTGTCCATCCAGAACATCAACCTCGCGTTGATTCCGACCGAGAACATCGAGCGCATCGAAATCGTACGCGGGGCGTCCTCGAACCTCTACGGCGCCAATACCACCGGCGGGGTCGTTCACATCATCACGAAGAAGTCCACCGGCGCGCCATCCGTGGAAGTGGGCGCGGAAGGGCGTTCGTTTCAGACGCGCATCTTTCGCGGCGCGGCGGGCGGGGATTTTGGCCCGTGGAACGTTCTGGCGACCGGAAGCGGCTATCACACCGACGGCTACATGCAGAACTCGAACATCGACGATCAGAGTGGCACCGGCACGTTTGGGTACCGCTTCGGCAACGGCGGCCGGCTGGAAGCCTCGAGCAGCTTCACCAACCACGAGGGCGGCGACCCGGACGGGACGTTCGTTCCATATGAACGATGGAACGGCCACGAGGAGCGCCAGGCCAACAGCCAGACGCAGAAGTTCGATAACGAAATGTGGCGCAACCGCCTCACGCTCGACACGCCCGTGACGACGCACGCGCAGGTGAAGGCGTCGGTCTATCATCAGCGCGAGGGATACCTGTTCTTCAACCGCCCCGCCATTCCGTTCTTCGGCGACAGCGGCTTCGTGAACCGCATCGTGGGCCTCGATACCCGCGTTGCCTTCGACGAGGGCACCACCGTGGGCGGCACCTACGAGCGCGACGACCGGTCGTCGATTGGCCAGGCCAGCCATGACACTGTGAACGTCGCCGGCTGGGCGGAGCAGGAGATCAATCTCTCTCGCCTCACGCTCCTGCCTGCGCTCCGCTACGACCACCACAGCACGTTTGGCGGAGAATTGAATCCGCGCTTCGCGGCGGTCTACCGCGCCACGGACCGACTGAAGTTCTCAGCGAGCGCTGCGCGCTCCTATCGCGCGCCGACGCTCGTCGATCTTTACTTCGTTTCCCAGGACCCGTTCTTCCCGGCGTTCGACTTCTTCGGCAATCCCAACCTGAAGCCTGAGACGGCGTGGTCCTACGACCTCGGCACGCGTTTCTCGCCGGTCGAGGGTTTTGAAGCGGGCGTGTCGGGTTTCTACACCCGGATCACAGACCGCATTGTGGCCGTCGACACGGACGGCAACGGCAACTCCGATACTGTGAAGAACGTTTCGAAGGCTGAGGTGAGCGGCGTGGAAGTGGACGCGACCGCCATCACGGGCCCGCTCCACCACCGCGCGAGTTATACGTTCCAGCGGGCGATCGGCACGTCGGCGGTTTCCAGCGGTTTCGTCGAGCTCAGGCTGACGCCGCGTCACACCGCGAACTATCGCCTTCTCTGGGACGCCCCTGGCAAACTCGAAGTGACCAACACCGTGCAGTACGTCAGCCGTCAGTTCGGATCGGACAACCAAACCGGCGTCGTGCTTCCGCCCTACGCCACCTGGAACATCCGCCTCGAGCGCCCGGTCGGACCGGCCAGCCTTTACGCCGGCATCGACAACATCACGAGCCGACTGTATGCCAACTCGATCACATTCGGCGTTCCGCTTCCGCAGCCGACGCGCGTGTATTACGGCGGCGTGAAAGTCCGCTTCGGCGCTCACGCAGAGGCGTCCGCGGCGCAATAGGTTCTTGATAGACTCCCAACCCATGGCCCCCGAACACGACAATGCCGACATCGCGCCCCGCGAATTCAGCGGGCCGACCGACCGAACGCGCCGCGGCATCACCGCGGTGTACACGGGAGACGGCAAAGGCAAATCCACCGCGGGCTTCGGCGCCGCGCTGCGCGCGCTCGGCCGCGGCATGGACGTCGCCGTCGTTCAGTTCATGAAGGGGCCATGGGTTTCCGGGGAGTTCCCCGCGCTCGAGAAATTCGGCGCGCGCGTGGAAGTCCATCGGATGGGGGAAGGTTTCACCTGGGACACGAAAGATCTCGAAAAAGACAAGGCCTGCGCCCGCGCGGCCTGGGACATGTGTGTCAAACTTTTGAAGGAAGGCCGTCACGGCCTCTATCTCTTCGATGAGATCCTTTACGTTTTGAAGTATCGCTTCCTGCCGGTTGACGAGGTCGTCGCCGGCCTCAAGCTCAAGCCGCCGCTCGCCCACCTCATCCTCACCGGCCGCGACGCCCCGCCCGAGATCATCGCTGCCGCGGACCTCGTCACGGAAATGAAGGAAGTGAAGCATCCCTACCGCTCCGGCATCGCCGCCCAGGCCGGTTTCGACTACTGATTCCCCGTCCAAAAAGGGCGGTTGCTTGGCAATGCCTCCGACAATGCGGTACGATGGCGTTTATTCCCTAACATTCGTGCCGCACAGGAGACCATGAAACCGCGCTACCATTCCGAGGGCGATTCTTTCTTCATCGACAACTACAACCACGCCCCGCCTTTTTCCAATTTCTTTCCTGCGCTCGCCGGGGTCACCGGCAAACCGATGTGGGTCTTTTACACGAACCGCGGTCAGGGCATCGCCTCGTTCGGCGTCAACAACAAAGACGGCGCGATGATGGAGTTCCTGCCGGCGAACAAGGCCTATCAGGCCACACCGATCCTCGGATTCCGCACGTTTATCCGCCCCCAGGCCGGTAAGGCCGGTCTCTTCGAGCCGTTCTCAATGGGATCGAAGGGCCAGCAGACGATGGTGGTCCGACCATACGAACTGGAGTTGCGGGAGCGCGACGCGGAGCACGGCCTCGAATTCACCGCCGTCACCTTTGGCGTGCCCACCGAAAACTGTCCCGTGCTCGGGCGCAGTCTGACGATCAAGAATATTTCCGCCCGCCCGCAGTCGTTCTCGTTCGCCGACGGCATGCCCCGCGTGGTGCCGATGGGCATGAACGATTATCTCGTCAAGAACATGACGCGCACGATCGAGGCGTTCGCCGAAGTGACGAATCTCAAGTCGCAGGTTCCGTTCTTCAAGCTCAAGATCGAACCGTCCGACCGTCCTGAAATCCGCTGGCTCGAGTCCGGCTTCTTCTCCTTCGGTACACTCAACGGCGAGGACGTGCCCGTGGTGGTCGACCCCGCCGTCCTTTTCGGCCACGACACGTCGCTCGTATTCCCATCCAACTTCGCCGAGCGCGGCCTGCCGGGCAATCAGAAGCAGCAGATTTCAAACATCATGCCGTCGTCCTTCTTTTGCGGCGCCGTCACGATCAAGCCGAAGCAGTCGGTCACCATCACCTCTTATTACGGTTACGGACAGAACGTCGCCGAAGCCGCCGCCTTCGCCGCGCGCGTCCGCGCGGAAGCGCCTTATTTTTCGGCGAAGCGAGAAGAGATGCGCCGTATTTACGTCGACCTGGTCGAACACATGGGCCTCGAAACGAGCAACCCGACGCTCGATCAATACGCGCGCGTGACATTCATGGACAACGTGCTGCGCGGCGGACTGCCCGTGGCCTTCG
>JBBRXR010000240.1:0-3962 GCA_038238485.1 Elusimicrobiota bacterium
AAGAATCATCGCGCCGATGACGGACGCCACGAATCCCGCGGGTTCGCCAATCTGGTAGAGGCCAAACGCGCGGCCGAGGGAAGCGCCGACCGCCGCGCCCGCGATGCCGAGGAGCGTGGTGATGATGAACCCGCCCGGATCGCGCCCCGGCATGAGAAATTTGGCGACGATACCGATGATCAGACCGATAAGAATAGTAAACAGCATGTTCCCTCCCGGGAAAAGGAACCACCGCGTTGGCCGCGGGCCCTGTTCATAGTACGCCTGAGTGCCGTGAAAATCTGATCACCGATCCTTCGGCCACCACCACGTTGTTCTCCTCGGTGTAGCGCGTGATCTTGATGACGGGCCGTCCCACGAACGCGGGGTTTTCAATTTCCTTGTCGAACGCCGCCTTGCCCTTCAGGTGCACGCCGCCCGGCAGAAACCACTCCACGTCGTCGCTCAGGCACGCCAGAATTTTTTTTGTGGTCGCCCGCGTTGAAGCCGTCCATGTAGGTCTGGACGGTCCGCTTGTTGAGCGTCTGCCCAATTTTTTCACGGGCGTGGGCCGGAAGGATAGCAAAGGCCGCGTCATCCACCCGGAGGACCGGGACGACTCCCCAGGCGCGGGAGCCCTTTGAATATCAGCGTCGCTTTCCGGGTGGGATCACGCGAACCGTCGCGCGCCCGCCCCAGTCATAGACTGGCCCGTCATCCGGGCCCGGATGCCAGATATCCGCGCGAATGTGATACGTGCCCGGCCTTTCGTACGTGTGCCGAAATCCCTCTGAACAGGCACTACCAATGCCACCGACAGGCGAAGTCGAATTTGGGCCATCAGCCCAGAAGATGGTGTACCCGCATCCCGACCATTTTTGGCTGCGGCCCTGACCGAGCTTGACGAGCTTGTCCGGGCCGAGAATCTTCACGACACACGGCGCCGTGCCGGATGAAGCCGATACTTTCAAATCCAGTCCGGTCTCTTCGGCGGTCGCGATGAAGGGAACGGCGGCAAAAATGCAGGCGAGGATGGCACGAAGGAAATGAGCCGCCAAAATGAATCGATGTTCGTTCCCAAGGTGGCTGGATGGCCCCATTACTTCCACCGGACGTCTTCCACCAGCTTTCCCTTCGTGATGAGCGGCCGCGCGGCGTCCAGCTCGACCGGATGGAGTTCGAAGCCGCGCGCGCCCCTGAACACCTGCTGGATGGCGTAGACCTTTCCGGCCTCGACGGTGAGCGGCAGCGGCGCTTTCGTGCGATTGTGCGCCAGCGACGCCAGCGCGTTGCCGCTCTGGGAAGCGACGCAGGTCAGTTCGTAAGCGCCCGCCGGAAGCGCGATGACCGCGAACTCGTTCGCGCCCGTGGTGGCCGCGATTTTGTTGCCGATGACGAGATTGCTCTTGCCGCTTCGCCCCAGGAACGCGTTGTCGCGAAAAACATAGAGCCGCGCCACCGCGGGGTCGGGCTCGAACCGCTTGGCCGCGGCGTCCTCCGCTGCGCCGGGCGATTTCTTGAGAGAAATATCGAACGCGCCCACCGAGACGCTCAGCAACATCAGCGAAGCGAATGTCAGGCGTTTCATGGTCACGGGTTCACCTTCGGCGGGTCCATCAGGAAACTGGTCAGGCTTTTCGCGAAGCCGCCTTTCATCACAACGCGCGTGTCTAGCGTCTGCCCGATTTTTTTCATGGATAGGAGATTAGCATCGGAAAAACACACCGCCAATTCGATTTGTTTCCGCGCGACCGGCGGCACGTCCGTCATGCAAACATCTGGCGCGCGCGCGCCCGCCCTGACATCCTTAAAAGACAGGTCCTGGTTGCCCGGGCCAAGGAGACATCATGAAAAGAATCGCGCTCGCCATATCCGCCGTAACCCTTTCCGCCTCCGTCGCCTTCGCCGCAGCTCCCCCACCTTTCGACGGAAATGACAGGTATCACATCATTAACGAGATCTATGGCGCGAGCGAGATGGCGGCCGAAGCTGCTTGGAACGCGCGCTGCGCAGTTTTGAAAATGACTTGCGAGGCGGCGCCAGGCTACGCTTTCAAGCAGGACGCCCACGGCAATGAAAAACGGACGGACGGAGAGCACGTCGGAGAATGGGAAGCCTTCGGAAACGTCTGGTGCAAACTGGCGGTCTCACCCGAGCCGGTGATACCCGGGCCCATCGGAATCTTCGTGCCCGGCTTCCCGTCTACGACTCCCATAAATCCGGACGGGTATTCGGCAACACCCATCGGATCACCGGCGCCCGGGGCTTATACGAATCCGTAATTTGGTGCGGGGAGGGAAAGGCGATGGCGGGGTCAGACTCGAAGGGCTTGGCCTTCGCGTCGTCTCTCCTACCTCGGAACGCTCGGCCTGCGCCTCTTCATGCTCACGGCTTCTCCTTCGGCGGGTCCATCAGAAAACTGGTCAGACTTTCGACGAGGCCGTTCTTCATCACAAAAATGTCGGAGAACACGAGGTTGATCCTCCCGCCGTCTTTCTTCGCGCACGTCACCGACCCTTCGGCCACCACCACGTTGTTCTCTTCCGTGTATCGCGTGATCTTGATGACGGGCCGTCCCACGAACGCGGGGTTCTCAATTTCCTTATCGAACGCCGCCTTTCCCTTCAGATGAACACCGCCCGGCAGGATCCACTCCACGTCATCGGTCAGGCACGCCAGAATCTTTTTGTGGTCGCCCGCATTGAACCCGTCCATGTAAGTCTGGACGACTCGCTTGTTCAACGTCTGCCCGATTTTTTCACGGGCGTGGACGGGAGCGGCGAGCGCGAGTGACAGAAACAGGAGAACGGCGACGGCGCGCGCGGGAAACGTTTTCATCACCAGCCAGACCTGCACCCCGTAGGGAATCAGGAGCAGCCAATAGGCCGGCGTCTGCGCGAGCGCGCCGCTGATGCCCGTCACCAGAAGGCCGACGAGGCTGAAGAACGTGGCCGCCTCAAACAGGAACAGGCGGATGAGGGTGGCCGTTCGCAGGCGCGTGGCCGGGGACGTCGCGGGGTCCGTCGACGTCATCTGGCGTGTATACAGAAGCTGTCCGCCGCCCCAGGCCGCCAGGGAGACGACGGCCGCCGAGGCCGCCATCATGTCGATCAGCGTGAAGCCGGCGGGCCGCGGCGCCGGCGCCGGCCCCGGAAGGCCCACGCAGACGAAGATGACCACCGCGGCAAAAAACGTGACGCCCAAAATCATGGCGATGTGAATGATGCGAAGCGTCCGGAGTTCCCCGTCCGTCATGCGTCCCCCTCTCTCTTAGCGAAGATTCTTGAAACCGATTCGAACATATCCGGCGTACGCTTCCGAGCCGCCCACGATCACCGGGAGAGAGGCGTCGAAAACCGTTTCACCTTTCGCGTTCTTCTCGTCGACGACGCGAAGGCCGGCCGGGTCGCGATTGGCCATCGCGTTCTTCCCCACGGAGTCCGTAACGGCCGTGCCGACGCGATCGGGTCGGCTGGCCGCCCTCACCACGCCCGTCGAGCTCACGTACATCGCGTAGTCGACAATCGGCGACCGCCCCAGCGTGGCGGCATAAACCGCCAGGCCCTTCTCATCGCCATTGCTCACACTCTCGCGCGCGACGGTCTGGAATACCTGAACGGTCAGCGAAATAAAATCCGTGCGAAGCGTGCTCTCGGCAGCGAAAGAAAAGACGGGGAGTGCGAGGAGGAGGGCGGCGGCGCAGAAGATTTGGCGGTTCAGCATGGGCGGGAGGTTAGCAAAGGGGCGCTTTCGGACCGTGCAGCGGCTGGTTAGGCGCGCTCATCGTCCACATACTTCCAGTATTCCATCAGTTCAAAATAACCTCCGCATTTACAGGTTGAGTTTGCGGGCACGCGACCAACATCAAAACAGCCGTTACAAATCACAGATCTCCGCGATCCAAAAACATTCATATCCCATCCAATTGTGATCTTTAAAAGATAAATGATCGGCAAGCTTCCAAAAAATAGCACCAAGAACCC
>JBBRXR010000241.1:0-3961 GCA_038238485.1 Elusimicrobiota bacterium
CGGAGCGGGCCGACGTCCAGGTGAAGGTTGATTTTGGCGTGGGCCCGGAGCGTCAGGCGGCGCCGCGACGGCACGCTACTCGTCCTTTTTCTCGTTGTTGCTCGCGTCGGTGAACGCGGAAACCACGGGCTTGAGGAATTCCATGCCGAGCGTGACGCCGTTCTTCGCATCCTTCCATTGCAGTTCCGACGGCAGCGGCGACGCGGCGCCGGTGATTTCCAGGGTGTCCGGCTGATCACCCGCCGTCCATTCAATCTTTCGCACGTCGCCGGTGCGCCCGTCGAAGGTGACGCGCGCCCCGCCGCCATCAGCGATCAGTGAATTGCCCTTCGACTTCACGTTCTTCTGAAGCTCGGCCAGGTCGAGGTGGCGGAAGGCGTCACCGGAGAGAAGCTGTTCGATTCGCGTGAAGCCGCGCGTCGCGAAAACCTCGGCGGTCTGAAATTGCGGATGAATGGCGCCGTACTTCGCGGCCTTTCCCTTGGCTTTCGTGAGAAGAAGCACGGGGCCCGAGAGCGGACCGGGGATCTCGACGCGAAGCGTCTCGTTGGCCGCGTAACCGAACTGCGCCTTGCTCTTGAAGCAGGGGACGCTGTCACAAAGCGTGATCTCGACGAGGCTATTGACGGCCTGCAGGTCGGCGAAATGCGTGATGGCGCGCTTGATGAAGGCGTCCACTTTGCGGGCGGGCGACATCTTGGCGAGCGCCTTGGCGATCTTGCCGGGAATGTTCTTGGCGCGCGGCTCGACGCGGAGCGCGTCGTCCCAAGCGAGCACGGCGTCCCCCATTTCACCGCGCGCGGCCTGGATCTCGCCGAGATGGTCGAAAATGAGCGTGTCGCGCGAGCGGCGGCTGGCTTCGGTGAGGAAATCTTTCGCCTTCTCGAGTTTGCCCATGCGGTAATAGAGCCAGCCGATGGAGTCGAGGTAGGCGGGATTTTCCGGGTCGAGTCCGACGGCGTCGTTGAGCAGCGCTTCGGCCTCGTCGAGCTTGATGTTGCGGTCGGCGTAGGTATAGCCGAGGTAGTTGAGCGCGATCGCGAAATCGGGCTTGAGCTGGATGGCGGTCTTGAGTTCCTTCTCGGCCAACTCGAACTTGCCCATGCGGTCATAGAGCGTGGCGAGCTGGAAATGCGGCTCGTGGCTGGCGGTGTCGATGTCGAGCACTTTGTGCAGCGTCTTCTCCGCGTTCTGAAGCTGGTTGTTCTGCTCGTAGGCGATGGCGAGGTAATTCAGGAAGTCCGTGTTGGACGGCTGGAACACCACGAGCTTTTCCAGGACCTTCACCGCGTCGGAGAAGCGGCCGGCCTGGGAGTAATAATAGGACAGCCGGAGGTAAACGCCGGCGTCGGGCTCGCCTTTCGAGACGCGCTCGAGCAGGCGGATGGCCTCGTTCCAGTCGCCGCGATGCTCGGCAAGAAGGGCCATCCAGAAATTCGCGGCGGCGCTGTCGGGCGCCAGCGCCTTCGCCTTCGAGAACGCCTCGGTGGCCTTCGACATCTCGTTGTTGCGGTAGCGGAGCTCGCCCACCCGCAGGAGAAGCGGAAGGTTGGACGGATCGTCGCCCATCACGGCTTCGTAATGCGAGATGGCGGTGGCGGTATCGTGGTTCACTTCGGCCAGCTGCGCCAGCGCGAGATGCGCTCGGACGGACGTCGGCTCCCACTCGAGCGTTTTCTTCCACGCCTTTTCGGCGGAAGCGGCGTCACCCGAGCTCTGGTAGAGCTGGGCGAGGCGCTCCCACATGTCCACGTCATTGGGATGGCGCTGAAGGTAGTTCTTATAGAGATCGATGGCCTGCTTCGGATTCTTCGGCGTGAGGGTGCCAGCGAGGCTGACGATGCCTTCCGCTTCATCGGGCGCGAGCTGGACGGCGCGCTTGAGCTTCGCTTCCGCCTTCTCGCCATTGCCGATGGCCCAGTTGATCTGGCCGCCGAGGATGAGCGACTTGACGTCCGTCGGATTGAGGTCGGTGGCCTTCTCGATTTCTTCGGCGGCGCGGTTCACCTGGCCGAGACGAAGCGACAGTTCGGCGGCGGTGCGATAAAGGTACGCCACGTCGGGCGCTTCCTGGATGGCGTGCTCGATGTCGGAGCGGGCCGCCAGGAAGTTGCCCTGCGATTCGAGGAGAAGCGCGCGGAGGTAATAGTGATAGGCGACGGTGGACGAACCGCCGGAGCTCTGCGCGGCGACGGCGCGCGCGGCGCCGGCTCCGCTGAGGACGATGACGGCGAGAAGAATGTTCCGGAAGGTGGTTTTCACAGTTCCTTTTTCATGATGAGCGCGTCTTCGCCTTTCGGGTACGCGGCGCGGCGACGCTCGAGGGTTTCAAATCCCGCCCTGGTGTAGAGAGAAAGCGCGGGGCCATTCGCGGCGTCGACATCCAGGACGAGCCGTCGGGCGCCGAGATCGCGGGCCACAATCATAACTTTTTGAAGCAGATTTGCGCCGTGGCCCCGACGGCGGGCGGCGGGAGCGACCATGAGGTTCAGCAGATACGCCTCATCGTCGATGATCTGGATGACGCCAAAACCCGTCGGGACGCCGGCCTCTTCCCAGACATAAACCGACGACTTCGGGCCGGACAGGAATTGAGCGGCGGTCCAGGGATAAGAACGATCCGCGGCTTCCCAGGCCGCGAAGAGGGTCTCCTCGCCCGCCCGGATCGGCCGGAGCGCGGCGCTCAAATGCGGACGCGCGCCGGTTTCTTCGCGCGCTCGGCCCACGACGGCTGAAGATAAATCGGGATGACCTTCTCGAGGCCGAACTTCGCCACGGACGGTGTCGCCCCGCCCTTCAGAAACGCGAGCCGAGCGAGGGCCGAGGGATCGGGAGCCTCAAATTTATGCAGGGTGAGGCCCGCGGGAAACGCGAGCGCCGCGCCCGCGCGGTCGACGTAGGCCAGGTGCGCGCCGGCGTGGGCGAGCTTCGCCAGTTCCGCGTCCACTTTCGTCTCGGTCGTCCACACCGGGACGCGCTTCGTTTTCCACGCGCCGTTCGCGGCGCGTTCGAAGACGGCAAAATAAGCGTCGCCGGCGAGCGCGGGCAGGCGCGCTGCCACCGTCACGCGTGCCGCGGCCAGGCGGTCCGCGGCTTCCCAGGCGATGATCTCAAGGGCGCCGACGCCGATGATCGGCAATTCCAGCGCCTGAGCCAGCGCGCGCGCGGCCGCCACGCCGACGCGAACGCCCGTGAAACTCCCCGGACCGTGGTCGACGGCGATGAGCGCAAGGTCGGAGCGCTTGAAGCGCTTTTTCTTGAGAAGACGATCGAGCGTGGGAAAGAAGACATCGGTCTGCTTCGCGACGGGAACCTCGAAGACGCGGGCCAGGCACGGATAACCGGGCGCGGCCAGGTCATGCAGCGCGAGCCCGAGGAACGGGCTCGTGGTGTCGATGGCGAGGCAGACGCGCTTCACGCTCACGAGGGCGCCGCGAGACCGCGCACGATGGTGTTAAAGCGCGCGCCGCGCGGCGTGAACTCGATGCGGCGGCGCTCGCCTTTGGGCGCGATCGTGATGCGCACCTCCAGCCGTTCTTTCGGCCAGATTTTCGGGAAGCGTTCCGCCCATTCGATGAGCACGACGCCCGGGCCGATTTCCCCCGCTCCGTTCAGGTAGTCCTCGATGCCGATGCCGAGAATCTCTGCCTCGTTGAGGCGGTAAAAATCGAGGTGGTGGATCGACACGCGACCCTGAATTGTCTCCGCACCCACGAACGTGGGGCTGAGCGCGGCGGTCTTCGCCCCCAGCGCCGCGGCCATGCCCTGGACGAAGGTGGTCTTGCCCGCGCCGAGGTCGGCGAGAAAGAGAACGACGTCACCTTCCTTGAGCCGGCGCGCGAGACGCGCGGCAACGCGCTGGGTTTCCTTCGGGGATGAGGTGGTGAAGACGCGTTTCAAGCGAAGTGCTCGAACGCGGCGGACACCGCGACCGGGCGGCCGCTCTGCCGGTAGGTAATGC
>JBBRXR010000242.1:0-3959 GCA_038238485.1 Elusimicrobiota bacterium
CATTCGGGAGAACCAGACCCACGAGATCGGTGATGGAAAGATTTTTGTCTGCCCGGTGGAAGACTTGTTCAGCGTCCGCGAACCGGAAGTCCAAAGGAGTGCGTCATGAAAATGATCCGTGCCATCGTTCGTCCCGAACGCGAAGAAGAAGTGATCGCCCGGCTGAATGCCGCCGGCCTCCCGGCGTTCACCAAGCTCGACGTGCTCGGTCGCGGCCGCCAGAAGGGTGTGCAGGTGGGCAACACGATCTACGATGAGCTCTCGAAGACGATGTTCATGCTTGTCGTGGAGGACGACCGCGCGTCGGCCGCCATCGAGGCCATTCGCGGCGGCGCCATCACGGGCAACCCGGGTGACGGGAAGGTTATTATCACGCCCGTCGAATCGGTGTTGACGATCCGGACGGGGAAAAACGAACTGTAAGGGGAAAACTTCTATCATCCCCTTGGGATGAGTTTTCTTCGCTGTGTCATCGCCCTCTGCCTGGGCGCCACGTTATTATCCGCCTGCGCATGGAACGCCACGACGCCGGAGGCTCCCGGGGCTGCGGTGGCGCCCGCCGACGCGAAGATTGTGGTGAGTGTTGAAGACGACACCGACAAGGCGTACCTGAATGACCTCGGCGATCCCGCCTCGCTTTACCGCGATATCGCCACGCGCCTCGCGTCTTCGCTCACCGCCGGCGGCGTGCCCGCGAGTATTTTCGATTCTCCCGGCGCCCATCGCCTCGTGGTGCGCCTGCGCCGCATCCAGCTCGAGAACAACTCCAGCGGCTCCCATCTCGACCTGCGCGTTCGGGTGGAATACGCCGCCGAACTGGGCGACTGGGTCCAGCCGTACACCAACGACAATTCGATCCAGCGCCTCTCGCCCGGCGGCGTCACCGCTCCGGTGCTGCGCGACCTGCTCTCCGCCCTGGTGAGCAACGAGCTCGCCAGCGATGACCGCCTCCTCCAGGAGGTCCGCAAATGATCCCGCGACCCGGCCGTAGTATTCCCATGGGCATTCCGACGATTAACCGGTCCTTTCACGCGTTCTTTCTCTTCGCCGCCGTGATTACCAGCGGATGCGCGGGACAAAAGCCGCTCGCGCGCTCAGAGCACGATCGCCCGGAGCGCGTCATGGTCGTGACGGTCGCGCGTGAGCAGGCGGCACCCGTCAGCGTGCGTCCCGGATTCTCTTTCGGATTTGGTTTCGGCACCGGCGGTTCCGGCGTATCGACAGGCGTGGGCGTCGACGTGGGCCGCGACGGAGCCGCCAAACCCGCGGTCACGTTCGGTGAACTCGATTTCCGCGCCGCGATTCAGACCCTCTATCTTTCCAGCGCGGCCGCGCCCGGCCAGTGGACCTGGGTGGATGGTGACGCCGCCGACAGCGCGACGCTCGACGAACTTGTCCGGCTGAATGATGGGAAGTCCTCCAAAGGCGCCGCCACGCGTGAATGGATGGCGGCGAACCGCATCGACAAGGTGCTTGTACTCGAGCCCACGACGTGGGGATTTCAGCGGGAGGAAGGCTTCGTCGTCGACCTGCGGGGAAAACTTTTTGAAATTCGCGAGAAACCGGCGCTCGTGTGGGAAGGCCGCTCCGGCCGGAAGACGCCGCCCACCGGCCGCGCCAACGACGTCAGCGAGCCGCGCCGCCAACTCATGGCCGCCGCCACGCAGGCCATCGCCGCGCTGACCAACAAGCTGGCGAATGTCCGGTGACGGCAATGGTATCCTCCGCCTCATGAAACCCAACGACGCCGACGACATTCATGAATTTTCCGAACATCTCGACCGCCTGGCCGACGTCACCCAGTTTGATGAGGATGGAGAGAAGCAGGCGCCCATTGTCGCCGAGGGTCTGACGCACATCGCCGAAAGCGCGGCGGCGTTCCAGGACCTGTTCGCCCGCCTGCGCGCTGACGGCCTGACGGACGACCAGAGACTTGACCTCCTCTGGGACCTGGGCGAAGAACTCCGCCACATGGACGAGCACATCCACGGCATGGCCTACTTCGATTCGCAGATTTCAGATGAGGAAGGAGAAGGGGAACCGCTCGACTCATGACCGACGCGCCCGCGCCGCTCCCGAGCTTTCTCGGCATCCGCAACGGCATCTTCGCCCTCACGCCCGATGAACTGGGACTGACGCCGCACCCGCGCTACCGCGTCTGGGGATTTCTCATGGAGATGGGAACGCCGCAGACGGTCATGACGCTCGTCGCGCTCGGCGACGGAACCGTCAGCCTGTACTTCGGGACCGGCGCGGGCATCACCGGCATCGGGGCGCATGAGAAACCGAAGCACACGCTCAAGCAGATCCTCACAATGTCGCCCGATTTTCTCGGGCACACGATGCCCACCACCGACTATCCACTCGCGCCGGAAAACCACGTGCTGTTTTATTTCCTGACCTTCGATGGCGTGCGGGCCGCGCACGGTGGTCAGAGCGACCTCGGCACGGGCGAGCACCCGCTTTATCCCCTCTTCGAGAAAGCCACAGAACTCATCGCGGCGGCCCGCCAGATCGACCAGGCCGCGCGGTAACGGGTCAGGAAGGGAGTTCGCCGAGTTCTTTCAGGGCTTCGCGGAGCTTTTCGTCGTGTTTGTGGCTCTCGAGGTTGGACATGAGGCTGTAGGCGCAGGGCACGACGAAAAGCGTGAGGAACGTCGACACGGTGACGCCGCCGATGATGACGAGCGCCATGGGCACGCGCGTCTCCGCGCCCGGGCCGAGCGCGAGCGCCGGCGGAATGGCGGCGGCGATGGTGGCCACCGACGTCATGACGATCGGGCGCAGGCGCACCGGGCAGGCGTCAATCAGGGCGTCGCGCACGTTCAGGCCGTGGCGGCGGCGCTCGTTGGTGAAGTCGACGAGGAGAATGGAGTTCTTCTTGACGATGCCCATCAGCAGCACGATTCCGATCATCGAGAACATGTTGAGCGACTCGTGCGCGATGACGAGCGCCAGCACCGCACCGGTAATGGAGAACGGCAGCGCCAGGAGCACGAGCACCGGATGCACGAAGCTGTTGAACTGCGCGCCGAGGATCATGTACGCCACGAAGACGCCGAGGATGATCGCGAGGAAGAGGCTAACGAAGGCCTCCTTGAAGGTTTCCGCCGATCCCGAGAACTTGAGCTTCACGCCTTCGGGCAACGTTTCCTTCCCGATCTTCTCAACAGCCGCGAGCGCGTCCGACTGAGATTTGCCCGGAGCGACATTGGCGAGCAGCGTGATGGCGCGCGAGCGGTTCTGCCGCGTGATGCTCAGCAGCGTCTGTTTTTCGTTGACGTGCACGACCTGCGAAAGGGGAAGCACCTGGCCGCGGTTGTTGCGCACCCAGATTTTGTTGATGTCGGCGCCGCTCTGGCGGTCCTTCGGACGGAACCGGACGCGGATGTCGTAGCGGTGGCCGCCTTCTGAGAATTTGCCCACGCGCAGACCGCCCAGCGTCGCGTTCACCGCGTTGCCGATCGAGGCCGCGCTCACGCCGCGCAGCGCGGCCGACGTGCGGTCGGGCCAGATCTGAAATTCCGGCATGCCGAGCTTGTAATTGGAGTTCACGTCGACCATCAGGCCCGAGGCCTTCATCTTGGTCTGGAAATCTTCGCTGAGCTTCGCGAGCTGGTCCCAGTCGCGGCCCTGGAGCGTGAAGTCGATGGGGAAACCCGATTCGGCCCCGCCGCCGCCGGTGGAAAGGTCCAGAAGGATCGCCTTCGTCACGCCGGGCTGCTTGCTGATCGCGTCGCGGAAAACGGACATGAGCTCCTGCTGGGAGAAGACCTTGCGGCGTCCGTCGCGTTTGGGACGGTCCTTCGGATCTTTCAGCGTCACGAAAATATTGCCGGTGTTGATCTCACCGCCTTCCCAGCCGCCCACCGATGTGTAGTAGCGCGCCACTTCGCCCTGCGCGAGGATCCACTCCTCGGCCTTTTTGAACACGGAATCGGTGAACTCGAGCGAGGAGC
>JBBRXR010000243.1:0-3953 GCA_038238485.1 Elusimicrobiota bacterium
CCCGCACGAGCTACCTCGCGCGGATTCGCAATCCGAATCCAAAAATGCCCGATGCGCAGAAAATCGGCGTGGCCAGCCCGGTGGAAACGGAGAGCACCGAGAATGTGAAGCACGACTACGAAGCGCAACACAACAACGGAACGCTCAATCCACAGGGAGAGAAGGAACCTGCCCCTCGAGACTAAGAGATGGATAGCGCTCCCACAGCTCCAGATGTGATTGAAGCCGAGGCGTCGAGCTCGATCGAGCAGCGACTCAAGCGCATTCCGCTCGTCCTGAACAAGCGGAACTTTAGCTGGCTGACAGAACGCATCGCCGGTGTCGTTGAGCAACCGGCGCCGCGTTGGTGGTGGGTCACCTTTTTTATCACCGCGTCCATCGCGGGAATCGGTTTGTTTTGTCTTGGTTACCAGATCTCGACTGGCGTCGGCACATGGGGATTGAATCACCCGGTCGGCTGGGCCTGGGACATCACCAACTTCGTTTTCTGGATCGGGATCGGCCACGCCGGCACTTTGATTTCGGCTATTCTTTTTTTGCTGCACCAGAAATGGCGCACCTCCATCAACCGCGCCGCCGAGGCCATGACCCTCTTCGCGGTCATGTGCGCCGCCATTTTCCCGGGCATCCACGTGGGCCGGGTTTGGATGGCCTGGTTTCTGGCGCCCTTGCCTAACAACTACGGGATCTGGCCGAATTTCCGCAGCCCCCTCATGTGGGATGTATTCGCCGTTTCAACTTACTTTACTGTCTCGGTCTTATTCTGGTTCACCGGTCTGGTCCCTGATCTGGCCACCCTGCGCGATCGCTCCACGACCAAAGCGAAGAAGTTTCTCTTCGGAATCTTTGCTCTGGGCTGGCGCGGATCGAATCGCAACTGGCGCCATTACGAAATGGCTTACCTGCTCCTGGCCGGCCTTTCCACGCCGCTGGTTCTCTCCGTGCACAGCGTCGTCTCCTTCGACTTTGCCACCTCCGTTATTCCGACCTGGCATACCACTATTTTCCCGCCCTACTTCGTGGCTGGCGCCATCTTCGGCGGGTTCGCCATGGTCTTAACCCTGATGCTGCCGGCGCGCGCGATCTTCAAGTTGCACGACATTATCACGCCGCAGCATGTCGATAAAATGGCGAAGATCATATTGTTGACGGGCTCGTTCGTTAGCTACGCCTACGCCATGGAGTTTTTCGTCGCGTGGTACAGCGGAAATCAATACGAGAAGTTTGCCTTCTATAATCGCATTTTCGGTCCCTACTGGTGGTACTGGTGGGTGGGCATGCTCTTCTGCAATTTTCTCACGCCGCAGCTCTTCTGGTTCAAGTGGTCGCGTCGCAATGTTTACGTCGTCTACTTCGTCTGCATGTGCGTGAACGCCGGCATGTGGTTCGAACGCTTCATCATCATCGTCGGCGGCTTGCACCGCGACTTCCTTCCTTCGTCATGGGGTTTTTTCACCGCCACCTGGGTCGATCTCTGGACGTTCATCGGCACGTTCGGAATCTTCACGTCGCTCTTTCTCCTCTTCATTCGATTCCTGCCCATGATCGCGATGAGCGAGGTCAAGATTGTTCTCCCCGAAGCCGATCCGCATCACCACGCCTCCGCCCTTGACCATCACGTCGTCGCGGCCGGCGGAAAGGAGCGCACATGATGAGGACGCCTTCCGGTCACAAGGTTTACGCCATGGCGGCCGAATATCCGTCAGCGGCTGCGCTCTATGAAGCAGCCAAACTGGTGCGCGACGCCGGCTTCAAGCGCTGGGATGTCTATTCGCCGTTTCCGATTCACGGTATGGATGACGCGATGGGCCTCGGAAAATCGTGGCTCAGCGCTGTGGTCCTGTGCGGCGGAATAACGGGCCTCCTCACGGCTGCCGTTCTCGAATTTGGTCCCTCGTGGATCATTTACCCATTGGTTGTACATGGGAAACCCTTCGACTGGCGCACCGTGCCCGCGTTCTTTCCGATCATGTTCGAGTTGACTGTTCTTTTCTCCGCCTTCGCCGCCTTTTTCGCGTGGATTATGATGAATGGTCTGCCGCGCTGGAATCATCCCATCTTCAACTGGGAACGATTTGCCCGCGCGACGAACGATGGATTTTTCCTGGCCATCGAAGCGCGTGATCCGCGCTTCACCGAAATGGAAGCGCGCGAACTTCTCGAACGGAGCGGCGGCGAACACATCACCATCGTGCACGAAGACTGAAATATGTTGCGCGGCTTCTTTCTCATCTTCGTTTTAAGCGGCATTGCGCTCGTCGCCATTTTCGGCTTCCGCGGCCAGCACAGTTCGGGCAGCCCGCTGGAAGTTTTTCCCGACATGGTCCGACAGATGAAGGTCCGGGCCCAGGCTCCTTCCGGCTTTTTTGCGGACGGGCGCGGTCCACGCCTCCCCATCAATGGGACCGTGCCGATCGGATACGAAATGCCTAAAGCTGAGGCCATTCCGACGCCCGCGTCCGCGGGAGACGTTCAGACCCCACGTCAGCGCATCGCATTTAGCGAGGGAACCGATTATTACAATACCGGCAAAATGGCCCAGGCCTGGGGCACCGGCCTGCCGGTGGAAGTGACGCCAGCGTTCATGCAACGGGGCCGGGAGCGATTCAATATCACCTGTGCCATGTGCCATGGCGCGACCGCCGCCGGCAACGGCGTGACCAAGCAATATGGCCTAACGACCGTCGTGACCTTGCAGGACGATCGCATTCGCAAAATGGCGGACGGCGAGATTTTTAACACGATCACAAATGGCAAAAACACCATGATGGCTTACGGCCCCAACGTCACGGTGAACGATCGTTGGGCGATCATCGCGTATCTGCGCGCCCTGCAGCGCAGCCAGAACGCGACGACGGCCGACGTTCCCGAGGAACATCGCGCCGAGATGGAGAAAAAATGAGCGAACGTTCTTCATCCTTGCCGCGGCCGGAAGGCGAATACTTCGAGAGCAGTCGTTTCGCCGGACTCTCCGTTCTTCTCGGCGGTATTGCTTTCGTGGCCCTCATTCTCTCGGTGGTGGGGGCGTACATCGAGCCCCGTCAGTTCGGCTTCTCCTGGCTCTTCGCCTTTGCCGTTTTCTTCACCCTTTGCGCGGGCTGTTTTTTCTGGACCATTGTGCATCACGCGACCGATGCAGAATGGTCCGTGGTGGTGCGGCGTCAGCTCGAAAATATTGCCTCACTCATGGCCGTGCTGGCCTTGTTGTTCATTCCGGTTCTGCTGCTCCGTCAATATCTTTACCACTGGATGAGCGTGCCGGTCGGGCAGGATCCCGTGCTCGACGCGAAGCGGGCGTATTTGAACTGGAATTTCTTTCTCGTGCGCGCGTTGATCACCTTTCTTTTCTTCATCGTCGCCTCGCACCTGCTGCGACGTTATTCCATCCGACAGGATAAGGATGGCGACCCGCGCTTCACCCTGAAGATGCGCAAGCTCTCCTTTATCAGTCTGCCGCTCTTCGCGCTCTGTCTCACCTTCGGCGCCTGCGACTGGTTCATGAGCTTGAACTACAAATGGTTCTCGACCATGTGGGCTGTTTATATTTTTGCCGGCGCGGCCGGCAGTTCCATGTCGCTGCTTGTTCTTGTCATCACGTGCTTCCGCCGGGCTGGTTATTTGCAGGAGGTGGTCACGCTCGAGCATTACCATGTCATGGGGAAGTGGATGCTCACCTTCAGCGTTTTCTGGGCATACATCGGTTTCAGTCAGTACATGCTGATTTGGTACGCGAATATCCCGGAGGAAACGCAGTACTTCCTGGCCCGCAACACCGGGAGCTGGTGGAACCTCAGCATGCTCCTTGTCTTCGGCCGATTTTTTGGGCCGTTCGGAGTGCTCTTGCTTCGTTCCATCAAAAAGAACCCGCATCAACTCTGCTGGATGGCTGCATGGATCGTCTGCATGCAGATCATCGATATGTACGTGATTGTCCTGCCCGCTTATCACGGCAC
>JBBRXR010000244.1:0-3951 GCA_038238485.1 Elusimicrobiota bacterium
GGGGAATGGTGGGATGGATCGGCTTCCGGCAGACGGCGGTCCGCTTCGAAGCCGGCCAGCGGCGATCGGGCGCGACCAAATTCTCCGCCTTGAACATGCTGGAATTCGCGGTGGACGGCATCACGTCGTTCTCTACGGTGCCGCTGTCTCTCGCCATTTATCTCGGGCTCGGCGCGATCGTGCTCGACTTCTTCTACCTCCTCTGGATTCTGTACGTCGCCCTGATCACCCGGGTCGCGCTGCCGGGTTGGGCGTCGCTCGCGTGTCTGGTCGGGGGGCTCGGCGGCATCCAGTTGTTCTGCGTCGGCATCATGGGCAAATACATCGGCCGGATTTTCAAGGAAATGAAAAACCGCCCCATTTACATCGTCCGCTCGTCCCTCGGCCTCGACGACTTTCGCCGTCCGGTCGAGCGCGGTGCGCCTTGAGGCCGAGTCGGTACCTTCCCCATGCTCTCCTCGCGGCGCTGTTCCTCCTGCCGCGCCTGTTGTTCCTGGCCTGGCTCATGCACGGCTCCGCTCTGTACAAGAATTGCGATTGCAGCGCCCGCGAAATCAGCGGTTGCGGAGAGGGCGGCTGGATTGAATCGGCGCGCCTGCTGACGGAGGGCCGGCCCACGCCGCCCAACGACGACCAGGGCATGCCGGTCCTGATCGCCGCCGCGCACGCCGGGGGCCTGCCGTTCACCGCGGCGTACTGGTTCGTGATCGCCGCGCTGCACCTCGGCGCGCTGGCGCTCTTGCTCATGCTGTATCACCGGCTGGCCATGGGAGAGATGGGCCGCTGGCAAGCGCTCGCGGCGGTGGGCGCGCTCGTGCTTTACCCGCCGGGCTGGTACTACAGCTCGTGCAACATCATGCGGATCGTCCCCGTGTATGCGTTCCTGGCGGCGATGACGATTTACCTCTATCGCGACGATTTTCTGTCGGGTTTGCGCGGACGGAACATCGCGGCGTTGGCGGCGGCGTCCCTGGCGTTGGTGGTGCTCGGTTTCGTCCGCAGTTCGAACCGCGCCCTCGCGTTCGCGCTCATCATCGCGCTCACGATCAACGTGGCGCGGACGCGGCGCGGCCGCGCGGCGCTCGCTGCTTTTGTTTTTCTCTATGCCGGCTGGAGCGCCGCGCTCCGGCCGTTCTTCCCGCGATCCCAGCACGTTTTCTGGCACCCGGTGTACATCTACCTGTCGGACTTCGACAACAAATACGGTATCCAGCACGCCGATGATTACGCGCACAGCGAGGCCATGAAGGTGAACGCGGCGCTGACCCTGCAGAACGTCGAGGTCGACCCGTCCTACGAACCCACGCTCAAAAAGCTGTACATGGACAAGGTGACGGGGGACCCGGTCTGGTTCGCGCGCATCCTCGCGCTCCGCTGCGTGAAACTGTCCGCCTTCCCATTCCAGGGAAGTTGGCTGCCGCCCCTCAGCCGCATCCAGGAAGAGATGCAGGTGCGGATGGGCGACCTCTCCTCGTCGATGCGGCTGGCCGCGTACCGTCTTTACATCACGCTCGACACCCTCAGCATCGTCATCGATATCGGCCTCACGCTGCTCGGCGCCATCGGCCTTTTTCTTTTCTTCCGATCGGGGTCATGGCCGGCCGCCCTCGAGTTCGGCGTGCTGCTCGGCTCGGTGCTGTATGTCTACGTGCTGATCGGCACCCCCAACCGCACGGTCTACCTGGCCGGGACCTACGTTTATTTCTTCTTTGCCATTCGCATCCTGTCGCGCGCCGTCTCGGGGCTTTTCCCGCGGCTGGTTGGGCGCGCTGACGCAGGCCGCTAGAAATCGGATAACATGGAGCGAATGATCGACGAAAAATCCCCGATTGACCTGTGCGGCTTCGACCTGGCTTCCCTTTATTCGCGATTCGGCGCCGAGCTTCGCGAACTTTCGCGCGCCCTGCGACGGAAGATGTCCGATTTCCACCGCGATCTTTCGCCGATCGCTTTCGGCGACATTGAGGGCGAAATCCTCTATCTCCTGATTCGCGAACTCCGCCCGACCACCGTCTTCGAAATTTCTCCCAACGCCGGCTGGTCAACCAACTACATCCTCGCCGCGCTGACAAAGAACGCCCACGGGACGCTTCATACCTTCGAATTGATGGAATCGATGAACGGCCAGCCGATGGAGAAGCTCATTCGCGCCAACCAGCTCGAATCGCTCGACCAGGCGCGCCTGAAGGTTTACATCGGCGATGCGCTGAAGACCACCGAGACGGTGCCCGGTCCTATCGATTTCCTCCTGCTCGACAGCTGCCACGACGAATGGTTCGCCAAGTGGTACGTCGAGAAGCTCCTGCCGCGCTGCAAAGGCATCGTCATGGTGCAGGACATCGCTTTCATTGACCATCTCGAGCGTTCCACCGAAGCGTCGTTTTTCTGGAAGTGGATGGAGGAGCGCGGTCTCCAGCCGGCGCTTTTGGGCGTGGCCGAACGCGCGCTTCTTCGCAACCCGGTGCGCGCTGACCTGCCGGACCGCCGGGCGATGCGCTCCAACGCCGTGCTGTTTCGCTGGCCCGACTATGCCCGCGGCGGCGTTCCGTCCCTGGCCAAGCCGCTCGATGAGTTGATCATGAGAATTTCCGCCACCATCAAGACCGGCCGAAAATCCGAAGCGCTTGCCGACCTCGACGCGCTGTTCCATCGCCTCTCGCAGGAAACAGACCGCGGCGGCCGCCACCGGGAGTTGATTCGCATGGGCCGGCTTTATTCCGCGGCGGGCGACCGTTCCGGCGCCGACCGCTGCTTTGGCGAGGCGCTTGCGATCGCCGTCCGCGAGTTTCGCGTCCAGCGCAAAAAATCGCTCCCCGACGTTTTGCTTGAACTGCTTGTCGCTGGATCTTTCCGTTGGAGTGCCGCCGCCGGGCTGCTCGTCGTCGTGCACCCGAACGCTTGGGTCCCCGCCATCAAGCGCCTGACCGAACTTCCGCGGCGCGTGGGTGCGGCCGTCATCAAGGGGCGCTGATCATGGAACAGAAACCCTCCATCTGCGTGATCGGACTCGGCTACATCGGCCTGCCGACCGCTTCGATGTTCGCCACCAACGGCCACAAGGTCACGGGCGTGGACATCAATCCAAAAATTCTCGAAACGCTGAGTCGCGGAGAGATCCACATCGAAGAGCCCGGGCTGTCGACGGTGGTGAAGGCGGCGGTTGGCTCGAAGAACCTCGCGTTGTCGCCCCGGCCCGTCGCCGCCGATGTGTTCATCATCGCCGTCCCGACGCCCTACAAGGAAGCGCACGGCTCGTCGCCCGTCGCTGACATGACCTACGTGACGGCCGCGACCGAATCCATTTTGCCCGTGCTGAAAAAAGGCGATCTCGTCATTCTCGAATCGACGTCGCCGCCGGGCACCACGCGCGACCTCATTGTTCCGCTGATCCAGAAGACGGGCCTCAAGGCCGGCGTCGACGTGGGCGCGGCCTACTGTCCGGAGCGCGTCATTCCCGGACAGGCGCTCAAAGAACTCACCGGGAACGACCGCGTCGTCGGCGCGATCGACCAGCGGTGGGGGGAAGTCACCAAGAAGCTTTACAAGTCCTTCGTGTCCGGCGAGATTTTCCTGACCGAGCCCACCGTCGCTGAGATGGTGAAGCTCCTCGAGAATACCTACCGCGACGTGAACATCGCGCTGGCCAATGAAGTCGCCCTGCTTTGCGAGAAGATCGGCATCAACGTCTGGGAGGTCATCCAGATCGCCAACCGTCATCCGCGCGTGAACGTGCACAAGCCGGGGCCGGGCGTCGGCGGCCACTGCATCAGCGTCGACCCGTGGTTCCTCGTCGAAAAATTTCCGGACGATGCCCAACTCATCCGCCTCGCGCGTAACGTGAACGACAAGATGCCCGGCCTCGTGGTCGAGCGCATCGGTAAGCTGATGAAGGGGACGACGACGGGCAAGGTCACCATCCTCGGCCTCGCCTACAAGGGCAACGTCGACGAC
>JBBRXR010000245.1:0-3950 GCA_038238485.1 Elusimicrobiota bacterium
GCCTTCATGGAAGAAAAATGGGACACGGCACTCCTTCATTACCGCGAAGCCCTCAAGATCGATCCCAAATCGGCCGACGCTCATTACGGCGCCGCCCGCGTTCTTCTCGAGATCAACCGTGTGGACGACGCCGTTCCCGAACTCCGCGCCACGCTCACCATCGATCCCACCCACGACGACGCCCGCGACGCCCTCACCGCCATCGGCAAGCCCGCCTAACCCCGCCGTTTCGTTGACTCCCCCGGGGGGTTTTGTTACTTTTCCCTCGGCAAATCAGTCCGCCGTCTCGAAGGGATTTCCTCCTTTTTCCCATGAATCGTCGCTTCTACCCGATCGCTCTCAACCTCAAGGGCAAACGCTGTCTCGTCATCGGTTCCGATGAGGAAGTCCTCGACAAGGCCGGGCGGCTGGCCGACGCGGGCGCGGATGTGGAACTGATCTGGGATGACGTCACGGCCGTGCCGGAGCTGGAAGCGGCCGGCGTGAAGATCCGGCGGCGCGCGTTTGATCCGGACGACCTGACCGATCAATTCCTCGCCCTGCTCAGCCGCAAAACGCCCGATGAATTGTCTTTGAGCGTCGCCAGTCGATGCCGCGAGAAACGGATCCTCCTGGCCGCGCTCGACCGTCCCGAGCTCTGCGACGTGATCCAGATGTCGCTCTTCGATCGCGGCCGTCTGCGCATTGGCATCTCGACGGGCGGGGCGTCGCCGGGTCTGGCGCGCAAGGTGCGGCAGGGCCTCGAGGCCTCGCTGGCCGCGGAGCCGATCGAAGCGTTCCTGGATGATCTCGCGTCGTTGCGCGAGCGGCTTGAAAAAGAAATTCCCGATTTCAACACGAGGAAGGCCGCTCTCCTCGCAGCGATCGATGGTTTTGAATTCCGCGCCGGCGTGAGTTTTCCGGCCGGCTGGAAGTCCCGGAACTTGAAATGACAATGAAGCGAATATCCCTGGTCCTGGCCGTCGTGGCGTCGTTTGCCGCGACGGGGTGTCGGCGCCACATGAAGACGCTGCGCGTTGCGTATTCACCGAACCTGCCCCACGCCGCCGCGCTGGTGGGCGTGGCCAGCGGTCGCTTCACGAAGGCGGCGGGCGTGGCCATTCAGACGTCCGTCTACAATGCGGGCCCGGCGGAGATCGAAGCCCTGCTGTACCACGACATCGACATCGCCTATGTCGGCCCGGTGCCGGCCCTCGCGGCTTATGCCCGTTCGAAGGGTCGTTGCCAGATTGTCGCCGGCGCGGCCGAAGGAGGGGCGGCCCTCGTCGCCGCGAAGCTGAGCGCCGCCCAGTCGCCGAAGGACCTGCACAGCATGCGCGTGGCGACGCCGCAGGCGGGCAACACGCAGGACGTGGCGGCCCGCAGCTACTTCGGAGAGCTGGGCTTCACGAGCTACGAGCACGGCGGAAATTTTCGCATCACTCCCGCGGCGAACGCGGACCTTCTGTCCATGTTTCAGAGCGGCGCGGTCCAGGCCGCCTGGACGGTGGAGCCGTGGGCAACCCAGCTCATCGATGAGGCGGGCGGGACGCGGTTGCTCGACGAATCGACGCTCTGGGCCGTGGCGCCCGCGACCGGCTCTTACCCGACGGCGGTGCTGATCGCCCGCGAGAGCCTCATCAAGGATCACCCGGAAGTTCTCGACGCTTTCCTTCGCCTTCACGCGGAGACGACGGCGTGGATGAACGAGAACCCCGTCGAAGCGCAGCGCATCGCCGAGTCGGCGATTTCGCGGCTCACGCATCGCTCGTTCGCGCCGGGCGTCATCGCGCGCGCGTGGGCGCGCATGAATTTTTCCACCGAAGTTTCGCGGGACGGTCTCGAGCGAAACGCCGACAACGCCGCGCGCGTGGGGTTCCTCAGCGCGGAGCCGGTTGAGATGGATAAGCTGATCAGGAAGAACTAAGGAGACGCATGAAAAAGTTTCTCGCCGTTGCCGCTCTCACCATCTTCATCGGCGCCGCCGCCGTTTGTTCGGCGGACGTGGCGCTGATTTACGACAACGACGCCGCCGTCGTCGCGGGCCGTTCCACGCCCGCTTCGGTTGTCGACGGCGGGGCGGCTGTTCCGTCGGCCGGCGCGCTGGCAACGGCCAACACCCTGCTCTACGGCGACGGTGACGGACTTTTTCGCGGTCTTATCGCGCGCCTCGACAACGACGTGAACCTCGCGGTCGTTCGCCGGGGTGAACGCGTGGGCGACAAGGCGCTGCAGGAAGCGCACGCCCAGCGTTGGCAGGCCAGCGCGGCGTTCCTGAACATCGCGGTCGCTTCGGCGGCGGCGAATGGCGCGCCCGGCGTTGTCACCATCGCCCCGACGGCGGGGGGGACGGATTTTGCGGTCAAACTCAACGGAGGCGTTCCCGGCGCCGAGCCGATGGTCCTTCATGAGCGCTTCAACAAGTCCAGTGTCAAGCTTGAGGTGGTGAACACCAGCACGGTGCCCGTCTGGGCGATTACCGTTCAGCTCACCTCCGACCCGGCGCTCTCGTTCTGGAAGGAAGGGCGCCACGGGGGGCTCAACGACGTCCCGACGAAAGTTTTCACGCACACGCAGCAGGCCGTGTTCTCTCCGATCAAACCCGGCGCGACCTTCTCCGTGCCGATCGAGATCTACTTCATCAAGGAACACGATTACATTTTCAACTTCAAAATCACCGCCAAAGGGCGAGCGGCCGAGCACAAAGTGCTCGTGCGGTTCGAATAAAAGGAGAGCAGTCATGGCACGCAAAAAAATCACCGTGGTCGGCGCCGGAAATGTGGGCGCTTCGATGGCTCAATCAATGGCATTGACCAATTTGGCCGACGTCGTCCTCATCGACATTCCGGAAACCGGCGGCATGCCCGCCGGCAAGGCGCTCGACATCGCCGAAGCCGGCCCCGTGTACGGCTACAGCGTGAAAGTCACCGGCGGCACCGACTGGGCGCTCGCCGCGGCGTCCGATATCTTCGTGGTGACCGCGGGCATTCCGCGCAAGCCCGGCATGTCGCGCGACGACCTTCTGCTCACCAACGCCAAGATCGTCACCGACGTGGCCAGGAAAATCAAGGCCGCCTCGCCGAACGCCTTCGTCATTGTCGTGTCGAATCCGCTCGACGCGATGTGCACCGTCATGCAGCGCGTCACCGGTTTCCCGCGCGAGCGCGTGCTCGGCATGGCCGGCGTGCTCGACTCCGCGCGCATGCGCACGTTCATCGCCGAGGCGCTCAACGTGTCGGTCGAGAACGTCCACGCCTTCGTGCTCGGTGGCCATGGCGACACCATGGTTCCCCTCCCGCGCTACTCCACCGTCTCCGGCATTCCGATCACCGAACTTCTCCCCAAGGAGAAAGTCGACGCGATCATGCAGCGCACGCGCGACGGCGGCGCCGAGATCGTGAAGCTCCTCGAGAAAGGCTCGGCCTACTACGCGCCGGCCGTGTCTGCCCGCGCGATGGTGGAAGCCATCCTCCTCGACAAGAAGCTCATCTTGCCCTGCGCCGTGATGCTCAACGGCGAGTACGGCGTGAACGGTTACTTCGTCGGCGTGCCGGTGAAGCTCGGCGCAAAGGGCGCCGAGGAGGTCATCAAGATCAATCTGACGTCGGAAGACCAGGCGGCGTTCGACAAGTCCGTGGCGGCGGTGAAGGAACTGGTGGCGGTGCTCGACAAGAATCCCGTGGCCGCCTGAGCCGGACATGACGGCCGCCGAAAAAGACGCGCTGTCACCGGAAGAGATCCAGAAACGCCTGGCCGACCTGCCGCACTGGAAGCAGGTCGACAAGGCGCTGGAGCGGGTGCAGACGTTTCCGGCCTATAAGGACGCGTTGGATTTCGTTTTCCAGGTCGGCATGGCGGCCGAAGCCGAAAACCATCACCCCGACATCGTCATGAACTTCAAGCGGGTGACCGTCCGGTATTGGACGCACACGGCGCGGGGTGTCTCGGAACTGGATTTCAAGATGGCGGCC
>JBBRXR010000246.1:0-3949 GCA_038238485.1 Elusimicrobiota bacterium
GTCGCGTCCTCGCGCGAGGCGCAGCGCGTGACTCGTTAGCGTTTGCTGCATTTCGCCGCCTCCCACACCCCACAAAGCGACCGGCGTCCCGACGAGCCGCGCCAGGATCACCCGGCCGGCGTAATAACGGAGCGACCGCTTCGACGTGCGGTCCTGGAAAACGCCGCCACCCCCAAACAGAAGCTCATCCGAGCCGCCCACCGCGCGAAGAATGGAAACGGGGCTCCAGCGCGAGACGGCCTCAACGCGGTGCGACGCGGCGGTCTGGAGCGGATTGTTGGTGAGTACGAGCGGGCGCGCCCGGGGCACGCGTTTCCGAATCGCCTCGAGCACCGACTTGAGCAGCAGCTCGTCGCCGACGTTGCCGAACCCGTAGTAGCCCGCGAGCGCGATCTTCATCCGCGCACCAGATCGTCCCGGTCGGGCGCGTGAAAAAGACCGGTCAGGTTGAGGGCGTGACAGAAGGGAAGGGCGATCAGTGCGCCGATCCACCACCCGTTGAAGGTGCGCAAAAGAGATTCGGAGAGGGGAGCGGGCGCGTGAACAAAGGTGTTCACGACGGAAATCTGCCCGATCGCTCCGAGGAGCATGAAAACGCGGCCATCTCGGAAGAAGCCCCGGCCGCGCCCGCGAAGATAAAGCCCCGCAATCAGAAGCGGATGGCCGATGGCGAACTCCTTGAACCGGGGCCGCGCACCCAGAAGCGATTCCAGCACATCGCGGAACCCGCGCTCCGCGTCGGTCACCTTCACGATCGGATCGTTGCCGCTGCGCATGAGATACAGCGCGAGCCCGCCACCGAGCGCCATCCCCGCGAGCGTGAGGTCACCCCAGGACACTTTGCGGCGGAAGAAAGAAAAGAGCTCATCGCGGTCGAGCAGGACGGCCGCAGAGAGGAGCATCGGCACCACGAGCTGAAGCTTCACGCCGCGCGCAGCCTCAAGACCCAACACCGCCGACGGCGTCGCGATCAGGCCGTGAACCACGATGCCCGCCGCCGTGCACCATGCCGTGGCGATGGTGTACGGAACGAGCGCGCCGCGGTCGCTGCGGCGCGAAAGTCCCGCCATCGCCGCGGCCGGCGCCAGCACGGCCAGGAGCAGGGCGGCCGTGGCGGCGCGCGCAAAGGGCTCACGCCAGGGGCGGAGTGGCACCGGCGGGCCGATCTCGTAGCCGCGCTCTTTCAGGCGATGGGCGACATCAGTCAGGAAGGCCACGTTCTTCTTCGGGTCCCACGTCGAGGAAAAACGGAAGGACACGAGCCGAACCCAGCGGTCGCGCACGGCGCGAAGAAGGCGAGGCGTCCAGAGATCTGGTTTCGGCCAGATGGTCTCGCGCGTGGTGATGATATGGGCCCGGATGAGATTTTCGTCGAGGAGCGCCGGCAGATGGAGAAGCGGGCGCGTGGGCGCCAGTTCCACGAGCGCGAGGAAGCCGTTGTTGCGGCGCACGGCGGCGGCCAGCGCTTCCGCCATGCCGGGCGATTCCAGCGCGAACTCCCCCGTGACCATCGTGCCATCCGCCGGACCGAGACGGCCGGGGAATGCCCCCGAGTCAGCACCGTCCCCAAGACGCCACAGCAGGTGAAAGCCCGCCGAGCGAAGCTGAGACTCTTCGGCCGGCGAGAGCGTGTCGCGAACGGTGATGAGGGATACGGGAACGTCCTTGAGCGACGAAAAAAAATTGTCGCGCGCGGGTTCGGGGACGAAGGCGTGGACGTCATCGAGATCGACGGCGATGGCGAGATGGGTGTCGGCTTTTCGCGCGGATTCGACGTCGCGGAGCATGCGGATCGACGGCACCGACAGCCCGATGGCCAGCAGCGCCGCCGCGGCAATCAGGGCCGGCGCCAGCCGACCTTTACGGGCGGTCGTTCGCCCAGCGAATCGCGGCCGCATACAGGCTTTGGTATTCCCCCACCGATTTTGTCCAGGAATGGTCGGCGCTCATGCCGTTGCGCTGAAGCTCGGCGCGCTTCTTCACGTCCTTCAGCACGGTGATTCCTTTGATGACCGCTTCAAGATAGGCGCCCGCCGTGTGATCGGAAGCGACGAAACCATTGGCGCTGCGGTGGCCCATCGGATGAACGGTGTCGATCAGGCCGCCCGTTGGCGTGACCACGGGGATCGCGCCGTAGCGCATCGCGATGATCTGTCCCAATCCGCAGGGCTCGAACCGCGACGGCATCAGGAACAGGTCGACCCCGCCGTAAATTTTGTGAGCGAAGGGTTCAGCGAAACGCGTTTCGACGTGGACCTGCGAGGGATAGCGTTCCTTCAGCGCGAAGAGCGCGCGCACGTAGCGTTCCTGCCCCTGACCGAGGGAGACGAACTGGGCTCCACCCGCCAGCAGGCCCGGCATGATCTCGACCAGATGGTCGACGCCTTTCTGTTGATCGAGCCGCCCGATGAAACCGAGGAGGGGCGTCGTCTTGTTCTTCTGGAATCCGCAGAGCGACTGCAGCTGCGTCTTGCAGGCCGCGCGCCGCGCCAGCGTGCGCGGACCGAAGTTCGACGTGAGCAGGCGGTCGGCCTCGGGGTTCCACGCATAGGGGTCAATGCCGTTCAGGATGCCGCGGAACCTGTCGGCGCGGTCGCGGAGGATGCCGTCCATCCCGCAACCATAGAAACTGTCGGTCATCACTTCGCGGGCATAGGTCGGGCTCACGGTGTTAATCGCATGCGCGTACATCAGCGCGGCCTTCATATAGCTGACTTGCCCGTAGAACTCGACGCCGCCGGGATGAAACGCGGTGGCCGGAAGGTTCGCCGTGGCCAGTGTCTGCGCCGGAAAATTCCCCTGGTAAGCCATGTTGTGAATGGTGAACACCGAAGCGGTCTTCTTGAAAAAAGCGTCGAAGCGATAGGCGTGGCGGAGATAAGCGGAGGTCAGCCCCGTCTGCCAGTCGTGGGCGTGGATGACGTCGGGGCGGAAGTCCATGCCGCGCGCCACTTCGAAAACAGCGCGGGAGAGAAGCGCGTAGCGGCGGTCGTTGTCGGCGTAGCCCGACGCTGCGGAATCGCCGTAGAGACCGGGACGATCGAAGTAGGCGTCGGCGCGCGCGAAGAGGACGTGGACGCCCGACTTGGTGACATCTTCCCAGATCTCGACGCGTTCGTGCTCGTCACCCACGGGAACGAATACGGTTCGTCCGGTAAATCGGACGCCGGGGAAACGGTCTCGGATGCCGCGATAGAGAGGAAGGACGAGACGGACCGCGTTGCCGCGCTCGGCGAGGGCGTCGGAGAGGGCGCCGGCGACGTCTGCCAGACCGCCGGTTTTGCAATACGGTACAGCCTCGCTCGCGGTGAGAAGAAGCCTCACGGGAGCGGGCTTACGAGGAAATGTCGCGCAGGAATTTCGCCGCGTCTTCGGGCGGGGTCGGGTTGATGTAGAAACCCGTTCCCTGCTCGAAACCGGCCTGCTTGGTCAGTTTCGGAATGATCTCAATGTACCAATGGCTATGCGAAAGCTTCGGCGTCTTGAGCGGCGAGGTATGAAGGATGAAATTAAACGGCGGGTTATCGAGAACGTTGGCGTGCTTGCCGAGGACGGTCTTCATCATTGCGGCCAGATTCGACACTTCCGTCTTCTGGATTTCCTGGAAGTCCGACGAGTGGCGGAGCGGCATCACCCAGACTTCGAATGGGTAGCGGCTCGCGAATGGAGCGAACGCGATGAAGTCCTTGTTTTGCGCCACGACGCGCACGCCCTGCTGCGACTCCTGGCGGATGACGTCGCAGTACACGCAGCGTTCCTTGTAGTCAAAGTATCGCTTGGCGCCCGCCGCTTCCTGCTTGACGCGAATGGGGACCATGGGAATCGCGATCAGCTGTGAGTGCGGATGTCGAAGGCTGGCGCCGGCGGCCGAGCCGTGGTTCTTGAAGATGAGAATGTATTCGAGCCGCGGGTCCTTCGACAGGTCGAGGATGCGGTCGCGGAACGCCCA
>JBBRXR010000247.1:0-3947 GCA_038238485.1 Elusimicrobiota bacterium
CGTCATCATCGGCGCGCTGCGGTTCTACGAGCGCGCGGAAGTGAAAGACGCGATCGCCTATCTCCGCGCCGTGGTCAATCCGAAAGACTCTCTGTCCGTTAAGCGCGTGGTGAACCTGCCCGCGCGCGGCCTCGGCAAAAATTCACTGGCCCTGCTCGAGCAGTACGCCGCGTCCCAGGGCATCTCGCTCTGGGAAGCGCTGCTGAACGAGAACAAGGTCTCCGGTCTCTCGAGCGCGGCGCGCAACGGCGTGCGGGCGTTCACCGGCCTCATGGGACAATTTCAGCAGCTCGCCACCGAAAACGGCGCGTCGACCGTCGTGCGCCGGATGCTCGAAGATTCCGGCTACTGGGACCTGTGGGCGCAGAAGGTGGACGAAGATCCCGACGCCGGCGAGCGCCTCGACAACCTTCAGGAACTCATCAACGCCGCGAAAGACTTCGAAGAGCGCACGCGCGTGCAGCTCCCGTCACAACCGGGAGCCGCCCACGACGCGGTCAGGCCGGCCTCGCCCGTGGCCCCGCAGCCCGTGCCGCCCCCGTCTCTGCTCATGGACGATCTTTTCGCACCGACGTCGCGCGTCCCGTTGCCGCCGGAACCTGCGGTCGAAGCGCCCTACGACAACAGCGTTCCGCCGATCGATGAAGACGTCGCGCCCACGATGGCCCGATTCCTTCAGGAAATTTCGCTTCTCTCCGACCTCGACGAATGGAAGGAGCAGGGCGGTGCGCTCACGCTCATGACCGTTCATCTCGCGAAGGGCCTGGAATTCCCGGCCGTGTTCGTCACTGGTCTCGAGGAAGGCCTCTTCCCGATCGGCGACGCTGCCTTCGATCCCGACGAGCTGGAAGAAGAGCGTCGTTTGGCCTACGTGGCGATGACGCGCGCGAAGCTGAAGCTCTATCTCACATCCGCGGCCAGCCGCCGCATCTTCGGAACGCCGCGCATGAACCTGCCGTCGCGTTTCGTCCAGGAAGCGGGCGTGGCCAAACCCGCGCGCGCCCAGCGTCTTTATGACACGTTCAGCGGCATGTCGCAGAGCGACGCCGCCTTCGCCGACACGGTCGCCCAGGTGAAGAACGAATTCAACCAGACGACCGAGCACGCCGACGATTTCAATCAGGACACGCCGCCCGACACCGGGGGGCCGGTCGCTCCCGTGGCGCCGCCGCGCCTCGTCCGCATTCCGAAGGTCGGTCAGCGCTGTTCGCATCCCGACTTCGGCATCGGCACGATCCTCGACGTCGAAGGTTCGGGCGACCACGCCAAGGCCACCATCGTCTTCCCCGGCGGCATCAAGAAAAAACTTCTGCTCAAATACGCCCCGCTCGAGTACATCACGGTCCGATGAGCGACGACTGGGTTGAGATTTTTGCTTCCCCGAACCCGGCGCAGATCGCCGCGCTTCGATCCGCGCTCATCGCCGAGAACGTCCTGTTCACAGTGAAGGGGGAACTCACGATGGCCATGCGCGGCTGCGTCACGCCCGCGCGCATCCTCGTCCCTCGCGCCGAACAGGGGCGCGCCGCGGCCCTTCTCAAGCGGCTCAACACCACGATGAGCTGTTGAGGTGAAGAAGCTTCTCGTCCTCGTGCTCGCGTTCCTTCCGCTTTCCGCCGCTCTCGCCGCTTCGCCTGTCGAACACAAAACCAACGGCGGCTACATTCTCTCGATGCCCGATGTCACCGCTGCGTCGTCGAAAAAAGTGGGGCTCCTCATCGTTCTGCCCGGGAAAAAAGTCGAGGCGAAGCTGGAGCGCAACAACTGGGCATTCGCCGCGGCGCGCAACAACCTCGCGCTCGTCGCGATGGAAGTGGACTACGAGAAAGTCCGGCAGGAAACGGAAGTGGACGCCCTGCACGAGCGCATCCAGGCCATCATCAAGGAAGTGCAGGCCGACGAGCCCACGATCGAAACGGGACCGGCGTTCCTCGGCGGCTCCTCGCGCGGCGGCATGGCCACGCTGGCCGTGGCGCTCCGCCATCCCGGTGCGTACCGCGCCATGGGCGTGGCCTGCGGCGCTCTCCTGGCCATGGGTTCGGAGGACGTCTCGGCCAACGCGAAGGGGCAGAAGTTCTTTTTCGTCCATGGCTCGGTCGACAAGGTGGTCCCGTTCGAGTATTTCGAGAAAACGCTCCGCCGCCTGTCGACGGACGGCGCCGTCTTGGAGGTGTTCGTCCACAAGGGCGCCGGCCACAACCTGAACACCTCCGATTACACCAAGGTGGTTCGGTGGATGGCCGCCCAGCGCGGTTCGCTCTCGCCCGAACAATAGGGCCGTTTTCCGTTGTAGAATCGCGCGTCGCCGTTTTCCGATCCCCAGGAGGCCCTTATGCTTGACCAACTTCAACGTCCGCCCATGCCCGGCGCGCCCGCGGCGTCCCCGCGCGAAATCGCCTTTGACCTCATCCGCAACACGGCCACCAATCCCGGTTTTCTCCAGATGGTCCTCCAGCAGCCCGACCAGGTGGTTCGCCAGGCCGGCATCACGGACCTCGTTCAGGTCCAGGAACTCACGCAGCTCCTCACGCTGACCGCGCGCGGCATCCAGGCCAGCAATGAGTTCGGCCAGCTCGCCATCAACCAGATGAAGACCACGATGCAGACCGCCGACGCGTTCAAGACCGCGCTCCGAAAGACCATCGACCAGATCGACAGCGGCTTCCAGAGCTCGATGACCATGTACCAGGTCGCGTTCTACCTCGGCATCACCCTGATGGTGGTGTCCATTCCCTTCGCCATGTGGACGGGCAAGTCCATTCTCGGCCTTGCCTTCGCCGGCATCGGCGTCGCGGACCTGATCGGCTTCTTCATCACGCAGCCGCCGAAAGACATCCAGTACAGCCGGGCACACCTCGCCCAGCTCCAGGCCGCCCTCTTCAACTGGTTCAACGACTCCTACAACTGGAACGCGTACCTCCAGACCCTGAACGGCTCCCACACCGACGTCTTCCCGCGCGTGAAAGAAGTCAGCGACACGCTCCTCAACAACACCGAACGCATGATGGGCCTGATCGACAAATACTGCGCCGTGACCACCATCAAGGACGATTCGAAGAAGGCGTAAGCCCTCAAGCGCAAAAAGGGAGTTTGTGTGAAGAAAAAAGTCGTAGTTGTCCCCGGCGCACTCCCGGTCGTTCGCGGCATGAAGATTGCGAGCGTCAAAGCCGTGGCCTCCCACCTCAAGGACCCGTACCTCATCCTTTCAAGGGCTCATGAAGTCGCTGCAGATTTCTTAAGGGTTTTCCTTCGGTTGAAACAATCGCGGACCGGAACCACCACCGACCAAGAGCAGGATATGTTGCGAGCGATGCTCGTGTTTGCGTCCGCTGGCGTCGACGGAATGATGAAACACATAATACGGTCCTCGCTGCCAAAGCTTTCTGAAGATGCACTTGCCATGGGAAAACTTAATCAATTTGTGTCGCGAAGGATTAAGGCAAAGCTGGACAAGGAAGACTCGAAGGAGGCTGCGGAGTTCCTCGCGGGAATCGTGACATCGAAGTCCACTAAGGCCTTTTTGATTGCCGACTATATTTCTGATCTGACCGCAGGAAGTCTGCAGAGCAGCGAAGAGTTGTCGAAAGCGATAGCAGCGTTAGGATTCTCCGAAGGAGATCTAATCGTCGATCGCGTTAAACTGAAAGGGATTTTCGACGACAGGAATAAAATCGTCCACGAACTGGATGTTGATTTCTCTCAGCCTAATCGGAAGCGCAAGAGCCGGAAGGCCGAGCAAATGATATCGAATGTCAACTACCTCCTCGATTTGGGAGAGAAAATCCTGAGGATCGTTGACAAGAAGACTGCTGGACAATGACATTGACGTTTTACGATTGGACTGGAACGCCGCATGCATATTCAGATGACGGCGCGAACATTTACCTATTTTCAGGAGAGCCCGTAGGCTATTTTCATGAGGATTCTCTGTATTCGTTCGTGGGTAG
>JBBRXR010000248.1:0-3921 GCA_038238485.1 Elusimicrobiota bacterium
AGCTGGATCCGCCGCACGTGGCGCCCGCCCTCGAACTTCGTTTTCAGCCAGATGTCGACGAACCGCTTGGCCTGCGCTGCCGGCGTCATGCGCGCGCCGAGCGAAATCACGTTGGCGTCGTTATGAAGGCGTGAGAACTCCGCGGTCGCATCGTTCCACACCAGCGCGCAACGCACGCCTTTCACGCGGTTGGCGCTCATCGCCTCGCCGTTTCCCGACCCACCCAGCACGATTCCACGGTCCGCGCGCTTTCCCGCCACGGCGAGCGCCACGGGAAAGCAATATTTCGGATAGTCGACCGAGACGTCGGCGTTCGTCCCCATGTCGATCACGCGATGGCCGCGCCGCTTCAGGTGCGCGATCAGAATCCCCTTCAACTTAAAACCGGCGTGGTCGCTGCCGATGGCGATCTTCATGATTTCCCCTCGCTCTTCTTTCCGAGATTGGTCGCGGCCATCGAACGCATCTTGTCCACGTCTTCGTCATGGCCGACGATCTTGAGATAAATGTCCGATTCCTTGATCGCCTCATCCCAGCGCGCCTGGTAATAGTAGGCCAGGAAGAGGCCCTTGTGCGCCTCCGGCATCGGCGCGCCCCCCGCGTTCTCGAGCGCCTGCACGAAATGTTTCTCGGCGCGCGGCGCGTAATCGAAACCGCCCGTCAGGTAGAGCTGGCCCATCGACAGATGCGCGAGCGCAAACTTCGGGTCTCGCGCCAGCGCCAGGCTGAAGCGCCGTTCGGCTTCTTCCCAGGCGCCGGGGTCGTCGAAAAGGTGGCGGAGCCGGTGGCACTCGCCCAACTGCCAATCCACCTGGGCGCTTTCCTTTCTCGCGGCACGCTTCTGCAAATCGTCGGTAAGCCGGTCCAGGTCTTCTTCGAGCGGCAGCAGCTTCTGGGCGCGCGCCTCGTCGAGGGGCTGGGAACCGATCGCCGCCCGCAAAGCATCGAGGCGCGCCTGCTGTTCGGCGGCCTCGCGGCTGCAGCCGGCGACGGCAAGCGACAGGGCGACAAGAAAAAGAATTGATTTCATGGGCACGTGGATTATACAGCGCTCGCCGAGTATTACTAGAATTCTCGTTCCCCATGAAACGCTTCGCCCGCATCTCCGCCATCGTCGGCGGCAGCCTCGTTTTGCTCGCCGTTGGCGCCGCCGTCGCCATCCGGTTCCTTCTGCCGCCTGAGAAAGCTGCGGCCCTGATTGAGAAACAGCTCGAGTCGCGCCTGGGCCGCGAGGTTGAATTGGGCAAGCTCAGCATCAGCGGCCTCTCCACTTTCCGCGTGAGCGGCATCAAGGTCTCCGCCGTCCCGACTTTCGAGAAAGGCACGTTCCTGACCGCCGAGTCGTTCGCGGTCAGCACGCGGCTCCTTCCTCTTCTTTTCCGCCGCGTCGTGGTCAAGGAAGTCGTTCTCGACCGCCCTGAGCTGACCCTCATTCGTCAGGTCGACGGCACCATCAACGGCATGGGCGGCCGCGCCCCCGCGGCGGCGGCCGCGCCTGCGCCGGCGGGCAAGCCCAGCGACCTCACCATCGCCGACATCCGCATCAATGCGGGCTCGGTCATCCTCGTGGACAAATCGACGGCGGCGTTGTCGGCGGTCCTCGATCCCATCGACGTTCACTTGTCCCATGTGAGCCTGATCGCTCCGATTGCGCTCGAAGGAACGATGTCCGTTCTTTTCCGACGTCTCACCACGAAGATGAAATTCGAAGCGTCCTTCGATCCGCTCAAGGGAGAAGCGACGCTCGAGAGCTTGTCTCTCCAGACCGCCGGAGCGACCGCGGAAGTGACGGGCCACGTGAAGGACGTTTTCGGCGTCTCCGTTCAGTTCAACGGCAACCTCGCCTGGAAGGACCTGAACTTCTCCTCGTTCACGACGCTCGCGCCGCTGCCCGACGGCCTGACGATGAACGGCCCCACCACCGGTCGGCTCGAGGTCTCCGGGACCGCTCCCTCGGTGGAAAGCCGTTTTGAGACCGACCTGTCCGCCGCCGACGTGCGCTACAAGGAATTCGTCCACAAGCAGCCCGGCGTCGCGCTGACCGCGAGAATGGCGCTCGACCGCAACAAGGCGGGAGATCTCAACCTGCATGATCTCCTGATCAAGCTCGCGTCCGTGGAGTTGTCGGGAGGCGGAACGCTGAAAGGCTCGAGCGAGACCGCGCGCGTCGCCTCGTTCCGCGTCGAGACCAACCAGTTCGATATCGCCGATCTCTTCCGCTACGTTCACGCCGACCTTCCAGGCGGCGTTTATCTCTCCGGTCCCGTGAAAGCGACGGTGTCGCTTGACGGATGGACGGGCGGCGGGCGGTTCGTCACCGACTTCGACGGCACCGGCCTCACCGCGCGTTACGGCGAGAAATTCCAGAAGGCGCCGGGCACCATGCTGCGCCTCGTGGCCGACGGCCGCTATGCCGAACCGCTGGCGGTCGACTTCTCGTCGGTACGCCTCGACGTCGACGCTTTGTCGATGAGTGGCAAAGGCTCCTACACCACGGGCAAGGAACGGCCCACCTATGTTTTTCGCGTGAAGACGAATGCCTTCCCGCTCAAGTCCATCGCGCTCCTGCTTCCGGTGGCCGCGCCCTACCAACCGAATGGACAGGCCGTGGTGAACATGCGCGTGTCGCGCGGCGTCGAAGGCCCGCAGATCAGCGGCGACGCCACGCTGCTCGGCGCGGGCGCCACGGTGGGAAACTCCGTGATCAGCGACCTCGCGGGCGCCGTCGACTTCACCAATGATTCTGTCACGACCGCCAAGATCACCGGAAAGCTGCAGGGCGACCCGCTCCAGTTGAGCCTCCAGGCGAGCCGACTATTGTCCGAGCGGCCGCTGATTGAGGCCGACATCCGCGCCGTGAAACTCGACCTCGCCAAACTGATTCCGCCGGAAGCGCCGAAGAAAACGGACCTGCCCCGCCGCTTCGAGTGGCTTCCCATCGCTACCGCGGAAGCCGCGGAAGCGACCACGGCCCCGTTCATCTTCGACACGAAGGGCTCGCTTCGCGCCACCACGCTCACTCATCCCGATTATTCCGGCCAGGACATGGTGTTCGAATGGGACCTGAAGGCCGTGACGTCCGAGATGGACAAAATCTCGGGCAAGGCGAAGCTTCGCCAGGGGCGGGGGCGCGCGAAGAACCTCCGGTCGCTCATGGCGAGCTCGAAAGCCGCCAAACTGATCCTGGGGCCGCTCGATCTTCTGCAGCGGCTCGACGGCGCGACGGGAGGCGTCCTGAAAATCCCGGCGCTTGAAAACTTCGACTTCACATCGATCGCGGGCGACTACGTCATCAAGGATGGCGTCGCGACGCTCGCGCCGATGAACATTGAGTCGCCCATCCTTTCTTCGCGGGCGGAAGGGACCGTCGGTCTGGCCGGCGCGCAGCCCATCAACATTCGGAACGTGCTCACGGTCCAGGCTGACCAGCTCGAGGGCATCCTGGGGCAGGCGCTCGCCTCCGTCGGCGGCGACAAGCAGACGATCAGGATGACCATGACCGGCACGGTCGCGGACCCGAAAGTGTCGATCGACCAGCAGGCGCTCAAGGAAAAAGCGAAGGACGTCATCAAGAACATCGACTTCCAAAAGCTCGGCAACAGCATCCTGAAGGGGCTCGGAAAATAATTCCGAACTTCAGAAAACCCCGCGCGTAAAATCGGTGCGGCCAGAAAATCGGCCCACGATTTGTCTCCCCATTGCCGCATCCGGAGGGGGTGAAGGCGGTGGGAGACAACTTTGCACGGCGCGCTTTCTTCAACGGGGAGCGCGCCGTCCTGTTTTTAAAGCAGCCCGCGCTCCGCGAAGCTGAAGTACCCGCCCCGTCCCACCACCAGATGGTCCAGCACCCGGATGTCGAGCGCCCGCGCCGTTGAGCGCAGAGTTTCGGTAAGCCGCTTGTCCTCGTCCGACGGCTCGGTG
>JBBRXR010000249.1:0-3804 GCA_038238485.1 Elusimicrobiota bacterium
CGATGGTCGCTCCCGGGAAGACCTCACAGTTGTCGCCGAGGGTGGTGTACTCAATCATCGTGTGCGGATGGATCTGGCAGCCGGCGCCGATCTTCACGTCCTTGCCGATGACCGCGAAAGGCCCCACCGTGGCTTCGGGCGCGACGGTGGAGGACGGGTCGATGACGGCGGACGGGTGGATCGGCATGAAAACTAGGTTCTGTCCGCGATGGCGAAGCTGAACGTGGCTTCGGTCGTCGTTTCGCCGTTGACCTTTCCCACGCCCTTGGCCTTGCCGGCGCGAGATCCCATGCGGAGCATCTCGACGTGAAGTTCAAGAACGTCGCCCGGAACGACCGGCCGTCGGAACTTCACCTCTTCAACGCCCATGAAGAAAGCGAGCTTGTTCTTCATCTCGGGTTTCGAAAACATCAGCGCGCAGGCGGTCTGCGCGAGCGCTTCGACGATCAGAACGCCCGGCATGATCGGATGTCCCGGGAAGTGTCCCTGGAAGAAATGGTCGTTCATGGTCACGCACTTTCGTCCAACAGCGATCTTCGACTCTTCATACACGTCGACGCGATCAATGAGCAGGAACGGAAAGCGGTGCGGGATCGCGTCCATGATCTTGTTGATATCCATGGTGCGGACTGGATGGGTTGGCAGCGGCGGCTGAGCGGGGGTTTCCATTGGGATCTCCTTCGTTAGTTGACGGGTGCGGCCTCGCGCGAAGCGAGCAAGGCGCGCAGAAACTTGATGTTGTGGCCGTGGCCGCATCGCTGAGCGGTCACTTTGGCCTTGAGCGGCTGACCGAGGAGCATGAGATCCCCCATCAGATCGAGGATCTTGTGGCGGACGAACTCGTCCTTAAAACGGAGCGCTTCGCCGGGGTTGTAGATGCCGTCCGGCCCCACGACGATCGCGTTATCGAGCGAGCCGCCCTTGGCGAGGCCGTTCTTCTTCAGCGCCTCAATTTCGTAATCGAAACAGAACGTGCGGGCCGGAGCGATCTTCTGGCCGTAGTCGTCGCCGCGGATGAACCCGAAGCGCTGCTTGGCGATCACCGGATGGTTGTAGTCGACTTCGCAGTCGATCTCGAACGTCTCGGAGGGCTCGATGCGGATGACCGTCTGGTTCGCCGAGTACTCGAACGGCTCGGTGACCGTGAAATAGTTTTTCGGGGCGGCCTGGTCAACGATGCCGGCGGCACGGAGCTGTTCGATGAAGGTCCTCGCGCTGCCGTCCATCACGGGGGGCTCGTTCTCGTCCATTTCGATCGTGACGTTGTCGATCTCGAGGCCGCTCAAAGCGGAGAGAACGTGCTCGATCGTATAGACGCGCGCGTCGCCCTGGCCCAGCGTGGTGCCGCGGACAACGTCGACGACGTTCTTCACATGAGCGGAAAACGACGGCGCGCCCGGCAAATCGGTGCGCACAAAGCGAATGCCCGCGTTCTCGGCGGCGGGAAGAACGGTGGCCCGGCACTTCCGGCCGGTGTGAAGCCCCACCCCTTTGATCAAAACGGGGTTGGCGATGGTTCTCTGGTTGTCAGCCATTTTTTCCGATTTTCTCCCTCAACTTTTTTACTTCCTTGAAAAGTTCTGGAAGGCGGCGAAGCAGCACCTGGAGCTTCAGCTCCTCGGCCATTGGTTTGACCGGCGTTCCGAACAGCGTCGCGCCTTTCTCAACGTCCTTGCCGATGCCGGATTGCGCGCCGACGCGCACGCCGTCGCCAATGGTTACATGGTCGGCCACGCCGACCTGGCCGCCGAGCACCACGCCCGCGCCGAGTTTCGTTGAGCCGCCGATGCCGACCTGCGAGACGAGAAGCGACATCGGGCCAATCTGCACGTTGTGCGCGACCTGAACCAAATTGTCGATTTTGGTTCCGCGACCGATGACGGTGAAACCGGTCATGGCGCGGTCAACGCACGAGTTCGCGCCGATCTCCACGTCGTCTTGAATCACGACGCCGCCGACGTGCGGGATTTTGTTATGCCGGCCTCCCGCGAAAAAGAAACCGTAGCCGTCGGCGCCGATCACCACGCCGGGATGAAGGATACAGTTCTTCCCCACCGCGACGTCCTCGCGGAGCACGACCTGCGGATACAGCAAAGCGTTCTGGCCCACGCGGCTGCGCGCGCCGACGTACACCTGGGCCATGAGGCAGGCCCCGTCCTCGATCACGGCATCCTTTTCAATGACGCACTGCGGTCCGACGCTGACCTCGCGGCCGACCGTCGCGGACGGATCGATCACCGCGCTGGGATGAATCCCCTGGGGCCGATTCTCCGTCTCCTTCCCAATCACCGCGAGGAGCTGTGAGAACGCCGCGATCGGGCTGTCGACCACGATCGCCGTGCGCGCGTCGAACTGAAAATCTTTCGGGATAAAAACCGCGGCCGCTTTCGTCGCCTTGTACAGCTCGATCGTGTCGGCTTTGCTGGCGTCGCGGACGAACGTGATGTCGCGGGGCGTGGCCTCGCTCAGCCCGGCGGCGCCCTCAATGATGGTAGTGCCGTCTCCCAACACGCGGCCTTGAACGGCCGCGGCGATTTCGGAGACCGTCAGCCGCAATCAGTAGCCTCGGACCTTGTTCTGGAGCTTGTCGGTCAGGTCGATGGCGGTGTCGCCGTAAAGGATGCTGGACTTGTCGACGACCAGCGTCACCTGTTCTTCCTGCGCCAGGTCGCGGAGCGCCTGGTAAATCTTGCCGAGAATAATCTGACTCTGCTGGTTCTGAAAGGTCGCGAGGTCGCGCTCGGACTGCTTGCGCAGGTCATCGAGCTCCGCCATCTGGCTCTCGAGCTGCTTCTTCATGTCGGACGACGGCGTGTCGGGACCGGCGTTGGTCGCGGTGGCGGAATCTGAGGCCGGCGCGGAGTTGAGATCCTTCAGCGCGGAGTCGAGGACGCCGATGCGCGCCTTGAGCGCGTTCACCTGGTTTTCTTTCTCACGGAGCTGCTGGCGCTTCTTCTCGAGCTGCTTTGCGTAATCTTCCTTGGCGATCTGCGTCTGCGGATAGATCTGGAAGATGCGGTCCATGTCGACGTAGCCGACCGTGGTTCCCCCGCCGCCGGTTTTGGCGTCGAGGCCGCCGCCGAGCGGAATTTCAAGCGCCGAAACGGTTCCGGCCAGGCCAATCATTGCGAAGCACACGGTGTTGCGCACGATGTTCATGATGTTCTCCCGCGGATCAGAATATGTTGCCGATCGTGAAGTAGGGCTGAAGAGACTTGGAATCGCCCTGACGCGTGTCGTCCGTGTCCCGCGGGTTGAGCGGGATCGCGAAGTCGAGACGGATCGGGAACACCGGCGTCTTGAAACGGAAGCCGAAACCGGCGCCCGCCTTCATGCGGTTGTCGGTTTTACCGGTGGTAAAATCAATGTCGTTCGTGCGCAGCCACGTGCCGCCGACGTCCAGGAAAAAAGCACCCTGAAAGATGGTGCGGTTGTGTTCCTGCACGATCGGGAATTTGTATTCGGCGTTGAAGAGCGTCAGGATGCGTCCGGGCAGGCGCTTGATGTCGCCCAGGCCCGACGACGTCGGTTCAAACTCGCGCGGCACGATGGAATTCGTGTCATAACCGCGGATGGTGTCCGGGCCGCCGAGAAAGAAGCGTTCTGACGACGGAACGTCCGCCGACGGCGAGAATGAATTCACCCACGCCGCTTTGCCGCTGACCGAGAAAACGAACTTCCAGAAAGTCGGGAAGTAGATCGCCGACGTGATCTGGGGCTTGTAGTAGTCGATATTACCGCCAAAAGGACCGCCCGCGAGCTCGACTGAGGCCGAATTTCTGGAGCCGCGCGACGCGTCGAAGC
>JBBRXR010000250.1:0-3803 GCA_038238485.1 Elusimicrobiota bacterium
GGATCGCCTGGCGCGTCGTGACGTGGCCCAATTTCAGGCGCGTGTATTTCTCCGTCACCTCAGCCACGGCGTCGAGCTGGTCGGCGGTAATGATGCCGTGCGGGCACTTGATGCGGATCATGTGCCGGTCGGTTTCGTTGCGGATGCCGTAGACGCCGTTGTTCAGGCGGAATTTCTTGAAATCGTTGGGATCCATGGTGCCGCCCTGCATCGACTTCACGTTCTCCGAGAATCGAGAAATTTCCTCGACGACTTCAGGAGCGAGCGGGATTTTCTTTCTTTCGACGACGGCCATGGAAGACTCCTTTTTGACTTGGAAAATCGGGTCAGGCGATGCGAATGTCTTCAGCGGTGAACGGAATGCCGTCGGTATCGCGGTACCACGACGCCATCTCGCGTGTGTGGCCCTTGTCGACGGCCACGATGATGTTCGAAAACTGGGCCAGAAACGGCTGAGACTCGTCGATCTTGCTGGGCCGCGCCGGATGGTCGGGGTGCGTGTGCACCACGCCGATCACGTCCAGGCTCTCGCGCTCGGCGGCCATCACGACCTGGTTGTACTCCGACGGATCGAAAGCAAAACCGGTTTCGGGCCTTCCCACCCGTTCGGCCGGGAGCGTCGACACCCGGACGTCCTGCGTCGCCACGGTGCGCTTGACCAAAATGTTTTCGAGCGGGGTCAGGCGAACGGCTTCTTTCCCCCCGCCTTTCACGAAGTTGCCGATGAGAAGACCACAGCCCTCGTTCGGATAAGACGTCTCCGCCCAACGGGAAATAAAATCATGAACGGCTTTGGGAATGCTGATAAAAGTGGCGCTGGACAAGAAGGTTTACCGGGGGCCGGGACGCGGGGACTTGAGCTGATCGTGCGTCTGCCAGTACTTCTCGAAGTAGTTTACCATTTCTTCCCAGAACCGCGTGTTCATGTACCGTTCGCCGCCATCGGCGAACACCGTCACGACGCAGGCGTCCTTGAGACCGAGGGCGACTTCGAACGCTCCCTGGAGCGCCCCACCGGACGAGAAACCGACCAGAACGCCTTCTTCGCGCGCCAGCCGGCAGCACATCTCGTAAGCGTCCTCCGTGTGGACGCTGACCTTCCGATCGAAAACTTTCTCATCATAAATGCCCGGGACAATCGAGGACGCCATGTGTTTGAGGCCTTCAAGGCCGTGCAACGGCGAGTAGGGCTCAACGGCGACGATCTCAATCTTGGGGTTGAGTTCCTTCAACCGGCGGCCGGTGCCCATCAGCGTTCCTGATGTGCCGATGCCGGCGACGAAATGGGTGACCTTGCCTTCCGTCTGGGTCCAGATCTCTTCGGCGGTGGTCAGGTAGTGCGCTTTCCAGTTGTTCGGGTTGTTGTACTGGTCAGGCATGTAATAGCGGCCCGGGTTGTTCTTGTACATCTCCAGGGCTTTCACGATGGCTCCGTCGGAGCCTTCCAGAGGATCGGTGTAAATCACCTTGGCGCCGAAGGCTTCGCTGATCCGGGCTTTCACGGCGGCGTTCTCGGGAATGCAGAGCTCGACGCGGTAGCCGAGCGTGGTGCCGATCATGGCGTAAGCGATGCCCGTGTTGCCACTCGAGCTGTCGAGGATGACCTTGTCTTTGGTGAGTTCGCCGGTTTCGATCGCGGCGAGGATCATCTGACGCGCGGCGCGATCCTTCACGGAGCCGCCGGGATTGCAGAATTCGGCCTTGGCGTAAATGGACGTTCCGTGGTCGCCGAGCCAATGGGAAAAGCGGTCGAGCCGGAGGAGCGGCGTGTTGCCGATGCGTTCGAGCAGGCCCTGGCCTGATTTCTGATTGGAGGAAACTGTCGTCATTCGGTCAAAAGGCTACGGGTGGGACCAGAACAATTGAGTTTAAGACTAGGCAGGTTGGCCGATGATTTCGCCGGCTTGAACTGTCTTTGATCCAGACGCGGATTCTAACACAAGGTTACCCTGCGCATCAATTGCTTTTAACGTACCCTCAATGGTTTTCGTGCCGATCTTGATATGTACGGGCTTGCCGACGCCTGTCAGACGCGCTTCGACTTGCTTTAAATAGGGGCCAAAACCGGTTTTATCGAATTCTTCCCATGCGGCGTGGAGCGCCATCAGCACGCCTTCAAGCAACCGGGAGCGTCCTTGCGACTGCTTTCGGACGAGCGCGATGGACGTGGCGGTGGCCGCGAGTTCGGGCGGAAGCGTGTTGTTCACGTTCACGCCGACGCCGATGAGCATCCACGGAATCTTGCTGCGGGTGACCGTGGTGAGGAGGATGCCGGCGAGCTTCTTGCCTTCGTAAAGAACGTCGTTGGGCCACTTGATGTTGCACTCGAGGTTGTTCACCGCGCGCAGCGATTCGGCAACCTGAAGGGCGGCGACCGTCGAGAACGGCGCGACCTGGGCCAGCGTCAGGCTTCTCAACGGAAGCGCCAACGTGAACCAAAGCCCACCCGCCGTGGATGACCAGGGCCGGCCCTCACGTCCAACAGCCTTGGTCTGCACTTCGGACAAAATCAGGACCGCGCCTTCGGCGGTTTTCGGGAGGAATTGAAGCGTGCGCGTCTGGGTGGATTCGATGCGGTCAAAATATTTCGCGACGGTGAGCCAGGGCAATTCCTGGGGGAGGCGGGCCAAAACCTGATAGAGCTCTGACGGAACCATCAATCTACCTCCAAGGAAATATCGAGGGCCGGAGCGGAGTGCGTCAATGCGCCGACGGAAATTCTGTCGATGCCCAACGCAGCGAGACCGGCGGCCTTGTCGAGCGTGACCCCGCCGGAAACCTCAATCAGCGGCTCGGCAGTTCCGAGGGCCTTGCGGGCCGCTTTGATCAAAGCCACGGCTTCTTTTATGCGATTCATCGGCATGTTGTCCAATAAAATGATGTCGGCGCGCGCCTCGATGGCTTCCCAAACCTGTTGACGGTTCGCCGCTTCGATCGCGACGAAGATCGCTCCGCGCCGCGCGCGGGTGTTTGGTCCGTAAACATCGGCGGCCGTCAGACCGCGCGCCTTCATCAACTGCCAATGGTTATCTTTGACCAGCACGGCGTCGGCGAGGGAATAACGATGGTTGGTCCCCCCACCGCAACGAACCGCCTGGCGATCGAGGTCACGCCACAGGGGCGTGGTTTTGCGCGTGTCGAGAATGGCAGCGCCGGTTCCGGCGATCGCCGCCACATAACGGCTGGTAAGGGTGGCGATACCGCACACGCGCGAAAGAAGATTGAGGGTGACGCGTTCGCCGGCGAGGATGGCCGGTTCCGTGGCACGGAGCCGGGCCAGAATGGTTCCGGGCTTCACCCGCTCTCCGTCCCTCTTATTGAGGGTGACGACGGCGTGCCGGTCTAGAAGCCGGAACACCTGCGAAATGAGGTCGCCTCCGCAGAAGACGCCGTCGGCCTTGGCCACGAGGTAGGCGGAAGCGGATCGACCGCGGCCCGGAATGGCGACGGTGGTGAGGTCGCGGAAGGCGCCATCTTCCATTAGGGATTGGTGAAGCCGGTTACGCAGATCCGATTTTTTTTGCACGGGGGCTGAATTCTACCAGATTTGACGCTATGCTTCTTCCGGATGCCGCCGAACTGTCGTTGACGCCAGCGATGGTTAATTTTATAGTCCCGAAAATTAAACGATACGAATGAAACCCTCCAAGAAGAGTTCAGGCGCACAGCGCCGGCCTCGAAAAAAACGCGCCGCCAGTAGCGGGCGCGGAGCTGTGACTTCTTCATTCATCCTCCGTGGGTGTGTCGCATGACGGCCGGGCGGCTTCTGCGCGGAGCCTAGTCCTCGGCGAGGATGGCGTAGA
>JBBRXR010000251.1:0-3794 GCA_038238485.1 Elusimicrobiota bacterium
CTTGAGAAAAAATCCGACCAGACCGACGATAATGCCCAGCGCCAGGCCATTAAAAAAGCCGATGGTGACTTCATAGCGCAGCACACGGAAGAAGTCGCGCGGAAGAATGCGCTGGAGAGCCAGGTCGCGCACGCTCACGACCACGGCCTGCATGCCCGAGGTGCCGCTCATGTCGGAAATGATCGGCAGGAAAAACGCGAGCGCAATGACGGCCGAGAGTGTTTTCTCGTAGAAAGCGATGACGCTGGCGGAAATCAGATTGAGGAGGATGTTGAGCGCGAGCCACGAGAAGCGGCCCTTGATCGACTTGGAGATGGGGAGGTCGCGCGACTCCTCGAGCGACACGCCTGAAATCTTCAGCATTTCGTCGTTCGCGAGCTCCTGGATGACGTCGATCACGTCATCGGCCGTGATAATGCCGGCCAGTTTTCCGTCGACGGTCACGACGGGCAGGGCCAGGAGGTTGCGTTGACGGTTGAGCTCCGCCACTTCCCGCTTCGATGCGCTCACGGGCATCGTCACCACCGCCGTCACCATGAAAGAGCTCACCGGCGTTTCACGCGGCCGGAGCGCGAGATCGCGCATCGGCAGAACGCCGCGCAGAACGCCGGCGTCGTCAACGGCATAAACGTAGGTGACACGCAGGTGCTCAAACGACGGCGCCATGACCTGTAAACGGTTCACGACCTCGCCCGCCGTCAGATTGACGGGCACCGACACGTATTCCTTGGCCATCAGGCCGCCGGCGGTATCGGCGTCGTGCGCGAGGAGGCTCTGAGCCTCGGTCTTTTCCTGGGACGGCAGGGTGTTGAGCCAGCGCTCTTTCTCGGCCGGTTCCAGCGCACCGAGAACGTCGGCCGCGTCATCGGAATCGACGTTCCTGAGGATGGCTTCGATCGCGGGAAGGCGCCCGAGGCGAAGGAGCTCGAGCTGGTACGGCAGCGCGAGTTCTTCGAAAATCCGGGCGCCCGTATCGGGCGAGACGAGCGACAACATGCGCGCGCGCTCTTCCACATGGAAGCGGCCGATCGCCCAGGCGGCGTCGTAATGGCCCGCGCTTTCGAGCTGGCCTTTAATCGACTCGAGATCGTTCTTGAGAATGAGCGATCGCAGGCGTTGGAGAAGTCCCAATGGGGGCTTGGACATACGGAATTGTAACTTAAGCGTGTCCGCGCTCCAAAGAAGTGGGCCGGAGCCGAACCATCAAAACTCCAACCCGTAAAGAAAGGGAAGTCGGGCGGGTGCTTCCTCGCGGTCCGACGGAAACACCATGATGAAATTTCGGCGTACCGCCTTTGTAATCGTTTTGCTCGCTTCAGCCGCGGCCGCACCGGCCATGGCCGACGTGAAAGCCAATGCGGGCAAGCGGCAACGGGTGGACGAAGGCTCACTCGTCACCTTGGACGGCTCCCGTTCACGGGCGGACCAGGGAGAGACGCTGACGTTTGCCTGGACGCAGACCGTCGGGCCTCCTGTCAGCCTGACGGGGGCTGACACGGTCAATCCCACGTTCACGGCCCCGCAGGTGGACCAGTCCACCCAACTCCGATTTCAACTGACCGTCACTCAAAGCGGAGGCAACTCGGACTCCGCCAATGTCCGGATTGATGTGAGGAACACGGGCATAACGGTTGGAAATGAGCCGCCCCTCGCCTCCGCGGGCGGGGACCGCACGGTGACGCCGGGATCCTTCGTCCTTCTTGATCCCTCCGGTTCATCTGATCCTGAAGGGCAGCCCCTGACTTATGCCTGGACGCAGGTCAGCGGTCCTCCCGTCGACATCCAACCCGTCGACGTTTCCCGCGGTCAGTATGGCTTCACAGCGCCCACGCAAGCGGCCGAGCCTGTCGTGGTCCGACTGACGGTAACGGATTCTCAAGGCGCGAGCGATTCGGACGACGCCGCGATCACCGTCGCGGCCCCCGCGAACAACCCGCCGACCGCGAACGCCGGGCCCGATCAGCAGGCCGTCTCGGGCGCCGTCGTCACGCTCAACGGCAGCGGTTCGAGCGACCCCGATGGCGACACGCTCAGCTTTGCCTGGAGCCAAGTCTCCGGCCCCCCGGTGACAATCCAGAACCCGGCGCAGGCCAACGCTTCCTTTTCAGCCCCCGCGGGGCCGGCCACGATCGTGCTCCGCCTCACCGTGGACGATGGTCGCGGCGGCACGGCCAGCGATGACATCGCGATCACCGTCGCGGCGGCAGCGAACAGTGCCCCCACGGCGTCGGCAGGAGCGGATCGTACGGTGGCTCCCGGCAGCCCCGTGCTTCTGGATCCCGCGGGATCGTCTGATCCGGAAGGGCAGCCTCTTTCCTACGCGTGGACCCAGGTCAGCGGCCCCACGGTCTCCATTTCGCCCGTGAACGGCCAGGGCCAGGCCACCTTCACCGCGCCACCCGCCGGCTCGGCGCCGGTCGTGGTGCGGCTGAGCGTTCGAGATCCGCAGGGGCTGGAAGGGACCGACGAGGTCTCCATTAATGTTCCGCCCGCGGAGAATCGACCTCCGACCGCCGTCGCTGGCGGCGACCAACAGGTCGGGACGGGAGCGACCGTGGTCCTTAATGCGGGGGGCTCGTCCGATCCGGATGGAGATCCCCTGGCCTACCAGTGGACGCAGGTCGGCGGTCCGCCCATCGCGCTCAGCAATCCCAATCAGCAGGTTTCTTCTTTCGTTGCGCCGAACACGTCCGCGCCGCTCGATCTGATTTTCCAGGTCACCGTCACCGATGGGCGCGGCGGATCCGCCTCGGACGAGATTTTGATTCAGGTTCAGGGAAAGGTCGTGGGCGGGCCGGTGGCGAACGCGGGCCCTGACATGAACGTGACCAGCGGTCCGGTCACGCTGAACGGATCGGCGTCGAGCGACCCCGCGGGCCTTCCGCTGACTTTTCAGTGGGTCGAACTGGCCGGCCCCGCGGTTCCCATCCGGAACGCCGGGAGCGCCGTGGCGTCCTTTACGGCTCCTTCCGTCGAGGTCCCGACGCTCCTCACCTTCCAGCTCACCGTCACCAGCGCCGGGGGGTCGTCCGTCGACCTCGTTACCTTCACGATCGTGCCAGCGGGCACACCCCCGCCTCCGCCCCAGGAACCCCAACAACCGATCTTGAGCGCCAGCGTCGACGCGTTCTCCGTCTATCCCAATCCCTTTGATCCCGCAGCGGGCCCGGTCCATCTCGCCTACACGCTTGGAGTGGAGAGCGACGTGACAGTAACGATTTATGATTTGTTCGGCCGGCTCGTACGCGAGTTCAAACCGACCGGCGCGCGCGGTCTCAACCTCGCGGAGTGGGACGGGCGTAACGGCGAAGGACGGCCTGTCGGCAACGGCGGCTACGTCGTCCAGATCCGGGCCGTTGACGGGGCTGGCCATTCCGCGCGTGCCAAAGAACGCTTGGCGGTGGTCCGGTGAGACGCGCGCGCTCGGTCGCCCTCGTTGCCGCCCTGCTGGCGGCGCCGCGATTCACGTTCGCGCTCGGGTTCGGCCAGAGCCAGCGTCAGGACGGCGGACAACCGGGACAGTTTCTTCAAGCGTCGGCAGGGGCGCGGCCATTGGCCATGGGCGGCGCCCACACCGCCATTGCCGACGACGCGAACGCTCCTTTCTGGAACCCGTCGGGCCTGGCTCAGCTCCAGCGGTTTGATCTCGTCACGTTCTATTCGAAGCTCGGCGACAACGCCAGCATCGGCTCCGGCGCCTTCGCCATCCCGACGCGGAGCTTCGGCACGTTTGGTATCAACGCCGTTTCTCTTCAGTCCAGTTCGTACAAACGTCGCGACGCGCAGAACCGCGA
>JBBRXR010000252.1:0-3781 GCA_038238485.1 Elusimicrobiota bacterium
CGACGCCGGCCGCTACGCCGACGCCTTGGCGGGCCATTTCGGCGACGCGCTCCGCGGCCTCGAGTACAATTTCAAGAATGAACCGGCTTCGTCGCGCGTGGAGCTTCAGTCACCCGACGTGTACATCAAGACGCTCGCCGATCAGGCCGATGCCGAAGGCGGCTACTACACCGCGATCCTCAGCGCGACCGACAAGTTCTGGGAGCTCGCGCTCATGAAGTTCATCGTGGAGGAAACGCTGGCGTCGTTCTCGTCGAACGTTCGTGAACTCCAGGAACGCGGCCTCTTTGATTCCGACGCGGACCGCACGCGCGCGCGACATGAGGAAATCCAGCGTCTCCTTCGTGAGGCGCGCGCCTCCAAAGATTTGATCCCGGCGCTCGGCGCCAAGCTGAAGGAGTACGGAATGTTCGAAACATATCAGGACGATTTTTTCCGTCTGGTGAATCTATGAAAGCCCTTCTCGTTTCGCCCCGCGGCTTCTGCGCCGGCGTGCGCCGCGCCATCGACATCGTCGATCTCGCGCTCCAGAAATTCCCCACGCCCATCTACGTCCGCAAGGAAATCGTCCACAACAAGATCGTCGTGGAAGACTTCAAGAAACGCGGTGTGATTTTCATCGATGAAGTTGAAGAGGCCCCGGCAGGCGCCACGGTCGTTTTCAGCGCCCACGGCATCGCGCCGTCGGTTCGCGACGACGCGAAGGCGCGTGAGCTCAAGACCATCGACGCCACCTGTCCGCTCGTCACGAAAGTTCATTTCGAAGTCCACCGCTTCCTGCGCGAAGATTTCTCGCTCCTGCTCATCGGCCACAAGCACCACGACGAAGTCGTGGGCACGATGGGGGAAGCGCCCGGAAAAATTCGGCTCGTCGAGACCGAGGCCGACGTCGCGACACTCAACGTCCCCAATCCCGACAAGGTGATGGTGCTGACGCAGACCACGCTCAGCGTGGATGAAACAAAGGGCATCCTGTCCGCGATCCGCGCCCGCTTTCCAAACGCCAAAACCCCGCCCAACGACGACATCTGTTACGCCACGCAGAACCGTCAGGACGCCGTGCGCGCTCTTCTCAACCAGGGCATCAACGCCTTGATCGTCGTCGGGTCAAAGAACAGCTCCAACTCCCAGCGCCTCTGCGACGTGGCCCGGGACGCCGGCGTGAAAGCGTTTCTCATCGACCACGCCTCCGAGATCGAGGACGGATGGGTTGCCGGCGCCGAGAAAGTGGGAATCACCGCCGGCGCGTCCGCGCCCGAACACCTCGTGCAGCAGGTCGTCGAACTCCTCCGCGTCAAATTCGGCGCGGAAGTCGAGGACGTTTTCGTGCGGGAGGAAAACGTCGTGTTCTCGCTGCCCAAAGAGCTGACCTCCGCTTCCGCCACCAAGCGTGTGTGAGCAGCGGCAACCCTTCTCTGGAAGCGGTGTCAGCCCGTCAGCCGACGGGTCCCGGCGCGATGCCCGATAATCCAGCCCTCATTGAAAAGCTGCGCAGCGGAGACCCGGAAGCCGTCGAACAGATGGTGAAAGCCGAGTTGCCACGCATTTACAACCTCTGCCTCCGCCTCTCGCGCAATCCCACGGATGCCGACGACCTGACCCAGGAGACCTTCGTCCATGCCGTCCGCGCCCTCTCTAATTTCAAAGGGGAATCCCTCGTTTCCACCTGGCTCTACCGCATCGCGGTCAACGTCTGGAAGAACCGCGTTCGCTACGAGACCCGCCGCCAGAAATCCCGGCACGTGTCTCTCTCTCAGGCCCGAAGCCTTGAGCCCGACAGCGAACCGCTGGACATCCCGGGCGCAGACCGGCCGCCGGAAGAATGGGCGGCGCTCAGCGACGACCACCGGCTCCTCCTCGAGGCCATGGACCAGCTCGAACCCGACGATCGCGCCGTGCTGACGCTTCGCGACATCGACGACAAGCCGTATGACGAGATCGCCAAGGTCCTGACCATGAACCTCGGCACGCTGAAGTCCCGCATCTCCCGGGCGCGCGAGAAACTGCGCGTCATTTTCAGGCGGCTCGGAGGCCGCGCATCATGAGCAAAACCCACGTCACCGATCTTTTGAGCGAATACATCGAGGGCAGCCTTTCGTACGGGAACGCCGAGAAAGTGCGCGGGCATCTCGCGTTCTGCAATCCCTGCCGCCAGGCGCTCACGGAAACGGAACACCACATCGACGTGCTCAAGAGCACGCCGTTCGCGCGCCTTCCCGCGGGCCTTGAAACAAAAGTGCTCGCCCGCGTCCACCAGGAACTCAAAGCGCCCGGCGTCCCGCTGCGCGAATCGTCCTCTTTCTGGCCGTCGTGGCTCACGCCGATGCGCGGTCTCGCGCTGGCCGCCACCTGCGGCATCGCCATCGTCGTGGTGCGCAACGTGCCGCACGATTTTGCCGAACGCGCCGAGGCGCCCGCCCGCAAGGCGCCCACGACCACGGAATTAGATCAGAAGGTGAAAGCTGACGTGGGTTCGGCGAACGCGCCGAAGGAAGAAGCCGCCGCGGACAATCAGCCGTCGGGTGAGAAACAGCCGGAAGGTTTTGGCGGCTCGACCGGCGGGGCCGCTGTCGCTGATCGCGATGGCGCCGCCGCGAAAGACGCGCTGACCGACGCCGTCTCCTCTAATAAGGTCGCACCGCCGATCGCTCCCGTGGCGCCCGCGCCGGAGGCCGTGAAAGCGCCGATGGAGCGCGAGGCGGCGAAACCCGTAGAAATGGCTGTCGCGCGCCGCGCAATGGTGGCAGAGGAGAAACTCGATGCCTCCGCCCTTCAGAAGTCGGCCGACAAGAGCGGCCGCCTCATTCCCGAAACCGCGGCGCCGTGGGCGGCCGCGCAGGGAAAATCCAGCGTCATCGCCGAAAAGAAGAGCGTCGCCGCTCCCGTGACGCCCGCCGTCCCGGCGACGCCTGAGGTGCCGCAGATGAACCGTCAAGTCATGCCCCTCGTCAAGGCCAAGGCGGAAATCGCTGCCGCCGCGCCGGCCCCGATAAGTCCGATGGAGGGCAGCCGGAGCTCCATTTCGAGGCCCCAGGAGTTCGTTATTTCGGACCAGGCCGCCTGGGAAGCCCTGTGGAAACGCCATAATTCGAACATTCAGCCCCTGCCCGTCCTGCCGCAAATCGACTTTGCGACCCATCAGGTGCTGGCCATTTTCGCCGGAGAGCGTCCCAGCGGGGGATTCCGGATCCAGCTGCTGGAAGTGTCGAAAACGCCCTGGAATGGCAATACGGTTCGTGTGGTCCGGTTCCGGGTCGTGGGTCCGGCCGCCGGCACCATGGCCGCCCAGGTGATCTCTTACCCCTACCTCCTGACCGTCCAGCCCCGGTTCGACGGCCAGACCTTCTTTCAGAAACGCCCCTAAAATCTCGCCCGGATATCATCCTTTTGTCATGCTTCATCCGTACTCTTAGGCATGACCAAGGAGGCCCGGATGAAGAAGCTGATGCTCGTTCTCGCGACGCTCACCGTTCCCGCTCTCTCGTGGGCTTCTCTCGCCTCTCTGCCTTCCACGGCGCTTCCCATCAACGCCGAGTTCACCAGCTTTTCCAAAACCACCACGATCGAGTGGGGATGCCCGGTCGCCGATCGTATCCTCGCGAGCAGCCAGGCCGAGGCCCTTCAGAAGGTCCGGCTCGAGTGCGTGGAGCAGGCCAGCCAGGCCGCAGCGAACAAACCCGAAGTCATGGACGTCATTCAGACCAAAGTCGTGTGGCCGGACGTCCATGTCTTGGAGCTCTCGGACGGCTACCATCTTTCCGGCACGTTTTTCCTGGAGACC
>JBBRXR010000253.1:0-3774 GCA_038238485.1 Elusimicrobiota bacterium
AACTCGGGCGTTCGGCATGTATTCCTCAACAACGGCGCCGGGTGGACGCCAGACGATCGCTACAACGTTCCTGAATATCTCACCGTCTGCGCCCAGGATTCTCGAAGCGCGCGTCCCAATGGCACCATGCTGATCGACCTGAATGGCGACGGGCTGGCCGACGTGGTTCAGGCGCTGAGTTCAGATAACGGGACCAGCAGTTTCAAAACCTATCTCAACCGCAATCCCGGATGGGACGATGTGTCGGCGACCTGGGTGCTACCGGATTTCCTGATCGCTATCGGCCAGAACGGCGGCATCCGCGACAGTGGATCGCAGCTCATCGATTTGAACGGCGATGGGCTGCCCGACTGGGTGCAGTCCGTCAAGGAACGATGCACGTCCACGGTAAAACAGCGCGTTTTCCTCAACACGGGCGTCGGGTGGCAAGCGTCGAGCGGCTGGACGTTCCCGGGATTTTTTTCTGAACCCTCCGTTCCGTTCATTCCGTCGCCGAAATTTCCGACCTGCTCGGAATATTCGCTCAAGGTGAACGGCTACTCGTTTCTCGACGTCAACGCCGACGGCATGCCCGATCTCATCCGATCTTTGCCCGCCGCCGACGGGGGCAGTTTCATCGGGCTCTCTTCGGCGCGCCCCGATCTGCTCGATGACGTGAAGTTGATGACAGGGGGGCGTATTTATCCGACGTATACGCCGATCGCGTCGGTCACCACGGGGCACCGCGTTCCGTTCCCGCTCCACGTCCTCACGCGACTCGACCAGAACGACAGCCGCGGTAATGTCTCACGCACCGACCTCACGTACGAAGGAGGCCTCTTCGATCCCGAGCTGCGCGAATTTCTTGGTTTCTCAAAAGTGACGTCGGTGGACAACGACGGGAACAAGACGGTCTCTCAGTTCTATCAGCGCAATGACGCGAACGGCATCGCGGTCCCGCACGCGGCGCTGAAAGGACGCCCGTCGTTGACGACCCGTTACGACAGTTCCGGCCGACTTTTAGAAAGCGAATCCTCTACGTGGGGCTGGACGCCATGGATGCCAGGCGTCACCCTTCCGCAATTAAGTCAACACGAAACCGTCGTTCCCGGCCTGAGCCCTTCGAACACGCTTGTCACTCGTGACACGTACTTTTATGACACGGCGACCGCGGGTCAAGGCTACGGCAACCTCACGCGCATTGTGCATGCGGGCGACGTCAATGTCGCGGGGGACGAACGCACGGAAGAGACCGACTTTGCCGAAAATGCTCCCGGCTACCTCGGCGGTTTTCCAAAAGCGTCGCGGACCAAAGACGCCGCCGGAAAAATCATGGCGGAAACCCAGTATTTCTACGACGGTTCCACGGTCCTCGGAAATGTCGGTAAAGGCAACCTCACCCAGGTCTCCGTCTGGCTCGATAAGCCCGCGTCCAAATGGATCGTGACGAAGACGGGGTACAACGCCTGGGGTCAGCCGCTGTGGACCGACGACGCGAAGGGGAACCGAACGTCGCTTGCCTACGACGCCCACGGTCTTCCGGCCACCGCCACGAATCCGGCAGGCCATATCGGAAGAACGGAAATCGATCTGCGAAACGGACATCCGCTTTCAGAGACCGATATCAACGGGCAGGTCACGCTCTATCGTTACGACGCGCTCGGGCGCCTTCTCCGCGAGGTGGGCCCGCTCGATTCCGATGCGCTGCCCACGACGGAGTACGTTTACCACGACGAGACGCTGGGCCTCCCCTCGCATCACGTCGACGTGAACCGACGCGTTCAGCACGGCGCGCCCGATGTTCTCTGGGCCCGGTCCTATCTCGACGGGCTCGGACGCGGCTGGAAGACCGAACGGGAAGACGCCACGACTTCGTCGATCGCCACAGTGACGGACTACGAATTGCGCGGACTGGTGCGTCGCGTTTCACTCCCGTTTGATGGAGCGGGTACGCCGGCACTTTGGACGGAATCGACGTACGACGGCCTTGGTCGGCCGGTTCGCGTTTCGAATCCCGACGGCACCTTTCAGTCCACCACGTTCGACGGGCGGATCACCACGACTCTCGACGAGAAAGGCCGTTCGCACCGAACGGAAAGCGACGGGTGGGGCCAGGTCGCGAAGCGTTTTGAACCTGGCCTGGCGGTTCCCACGCGCTACGTCTACGACGGCGCGGGACGGCTGGCGCAACTGATCAACCCCAAAGGCGCGGTCACGACGTTTTCGTATGACTCGCTCGGGCGAAAGCTGTCGATGTCGGATCCCAACACGGGGACGTGGACCTATTCCTATGACGACAATGGCAACCTGACCGAACAGACGGACGCGCGCGGCGTAAAGCTCGCGCTCCGCTACGACGCGTTAAACCGGTTGCTCGACCGGAAGATGTCCGCCGATCCGAATCACGCCACGTCTCAGACGGTGGGCGCGACACTGGCCTCCTTTATCTATGACGAAACTTCGGGTCGTCCCACTTCGAAGGGAAAGTTAACCAGCTTTGCGGATGCCACGGGCACCGCCGCGCTCTATCATGATCGCCTTGGGCGCATCACCACCGATGCGCGGACCATCGACAGCGTTCGCTATGAGACGCGCATGGGTTACGACGCGCTTGACCGTCTCACGGCCGTCACCTATCCCAGCGACGCCGTCGTTCGTTATCGCTACAACGCCGCGGGTGAACTCGACCGCGTCACGGACGATACAGGGTCCGTGGTGTATGCGTCGTATTCCGGTTTCGACCCGATGGGCCGTCCAGGCCTCGCTGACTTTGCCGGAGGAAAAACGAGAACCACGCTCGCCTATCATCCCCAGAAGCAGACGCTCGCTTCGTTAAAAACGGAAAGCTTGTCGAGCGGCGCTCCCGCGACGCTGCAAAGTCTCACCTATGCGTTCGACGCGGTGGGCAACCTGTCGAGCGTCACCGACGCCGTCGATCCAACGCGTTCGCAATCTTTCGTCTATGACGACCTCGACCGGCTCGCCTCCGCCGCGGGCCTTTACGGAAACCAGGTGTACCGCTATGACGACGCCGGAAACTTTCGGGACAAAGCGGCGCAGTCTTATCTCTATGGAGACGCGGCGCATCCCGATGCTGTCACGGCCACGCAATCGGCCGCCACCTTCGGCATCGACACGGCCACGGTCATGTCGCGCGACTTCGAACCGTCGGAGAGTGACGTGGTTGCCGCCGGACTGACGCTCACCGCTGGTTACCGGGGCAGCGCCGTTTCTTTTGATGGCATCAATAATGTGTTCATCGCTTCCGCCACGGAAAGCGCGGCGCCGCCGCAATACACCTTCATGGCCTGGGTCCGGCCGACGGCCTATCCCACAACGGGCTACGCCACGATCATCGCCAAGTCGACGGCGGCGATCCTCGGTGCGTTGTCCAACGGTACACGACTGTTGATGGATTCATCGGGCAAGCTGGTGTTTGAAATGGGGCGTGCGTCCGCGCCGCTGTCGTTCACGTCGGCGGGGCCGATCGCGCTCAACCGGTGGGCGTTCGTCTGCGCTTCATTCGATGGTGGGAAGGCGCGTATCTTTGTGAACGGAGCTCAGCAGAGTTCTCGCGTTCTTGCGTGGTCGCCCGCGGCGAGCGCGGCCCCCGTGACCGTTGGTGCTTCTGTCACCACCGCTCGTGCACCGGCCCCATCGACGGCGTTGAAGGGACTCATCGACGATCCGCGGTTCCAGGCGCGCGCGTGGCCTGTGTCCGAACTCCTCGCTCTCTACAACGCTTATCAGGCGGCCCCGTCCGCGGTGACTTATTTGAATGATGCCGCCGGCAAC
>JBBRXR010000254.1:0-3756 GCA_038238485.1 Elusimicrobiota bacterium
CCGCGAAGCCTACCTCCGCAAAGTGCTCGGATTCGAGCAGGTCCGGTCGGCCAATATTTCGGTCGGGGAGGGCGAGAGTCGGACGGGGACGGTTCTGTTTCCCAAAGATCCCGCTCGGCGGGTCGAGATCGTTTGGAAGGATCAAGCCAGCCGGCGCCGCCCTGACCTCGTCATCATCAGTTCGGCGGCCACGGCCTGGCACACGGCGGACAACATTGAGATCGGAACGCCGTTGTCAGTCATCGAGAGCCTCAACGGCCGCGCCGTTCACCTGACCGGCTTTAATTTCGATGATGCGGGCACGATCACGGACGGGGCGGGAGGGCACCTCAAATTTCTGGGCGTTGAGAAGGTCGCAGAGGGCATCGTCGGACGCCAGTTGATCATTCGCCTCGACAGGACGGACGCGGCATGGACGGCGCTCAGTGACGCCGAAAAGAAGTCCGTGAACGGCGACGTGATCATTGCCTCCAGCCTGCCCGCGGTTCGCAAGCTCAACCCCTCCATCCGTCAGATTATCGTCGAGTTCCCGAACCCTTAGTTCCTCGCCGGGCAGAACTTTTGCCCCTTCGGAACGATCAGCTTTCAGACATCCGCGGCATCGATCGCGGCCCCGTTGGAGGTTTTCATGAAGATCGTTATTTTTGGGGCGCTCCGCCGAATCGGCCAGCGCATCCCCGCCTCCTGACGTGACCGCGCCGTCCGTGCGTTCCTTACTTCCGGCCTTTTTGCTCGCGGTGTCGCTCGCATCGGCTGCGGCGGCCGCCAACGAGCCGCCCATCGTCACCTTCCGCGCACTGGTGACCGACACCGCCGGTGTTACCCGGCGGTGGGAAACCTACCCGCTCGCCGCGGCGTATCCGGACCGCTACGTTGACCTCGTCGGAACGGCGGACCTGGAGATCCTTCTCAAATCTCACCCGGCCCTCAAGTTCACCGACCTGGCCCCCAAAGGCCTCAAGTGCTCGGAAATTCCCGTCGGGCTCGGCCCGCTGGAATATCCGCCACCCGAAGGAACGACGCCGGGCACCGACGCCGCCCGTCAGCTTCAACTCGTCGTGTTCATCACGTCATCAACGGTGAAAGAGCTGTCGGTGTCGCCGGTGGGCGTGGCCCGCCCCTTGCCGCAGCCCGACGCTCCAACGGGGCCGAGCAGCGATCCGCTCGACATGGTGCGTCGCTCTGCCGCGGACCATTTGGGCGTTCGCGTCGAAGCGGTCAATCTCGAAACCTATGGCGAATTCGACTTCAATGGCGATCGCGCGACGGAGATGGTCCTCGTCGCCCACGCGGCGGACGTCAACCGCCCCGGCGGCGGTCGCTCCCTCCTGATGGTCGCCTCGCGCGGCCAGTTTTCCCTGCCGATGTACACCGTCGAGCTCACTCCGGGCAGCCGGGTGATGGGGGTGGGGGATCTCAACGGCGACGCGGCGCCGGAGATTGTCATCAAGACGGGAGATTCCGCGCGCGATTTCGGCGTCGAGATCCATTCGTGGCGCGGGCGCGGCTTCGAGCGCGTGTTTGAACGCCGTTCTTACGGCTGTTATTAACTATTCTCGACGGGAACCAGGCGCCGCAAGGGTCGTTAACAATCCCGACACTGGCATCACCCATCTGCAGGAGGACATCATGAGTTCCGTCATTGACATCAAGCCGACCGAAAAAAAAGCGATCTGTGGGGACCTGTCGGTCCTGCTCGCCGACACCTACACGCTGTATCTCAAGACCCACAATTACCATTGGAACGTGACGGGCCCGATGTTCTCGACGCTGCATCTGATGTTCGAGACGCAGTACAACGAGCTCGCGTTGGCCGTTGACCTGATTGCCGAGCGCATTCGCGCGTTGGGCGAGCGCGCGCCCGCGAGCTACGCCGAGTTCAGCAGGCTGACCTCCGTGAAAGAAGCGAAGGGCGAGCCCAAGGCCATGGAAATGGTGAAGCAGCTCCTCGGCGACCATGAGATTGTCGGGCGCACCGCGTCGAAGTCGTTCCCATCCGCCGAGAAGGCCGGCGACCAGGCCACCATGGACCTTCTCACGCAGCGTCTGCAGATCCACGAAAAGACCGCCTGGATGCTCCGCAGCTTCACGGAGTAGGCAGGGCCGCTGCGCAGATTGGTATCATCGGCGTGGACCGATGACGGAATCTCAGCCAACGCCCCCCGCGGGCTATTTCTCCAACCACGACCGGCGATCTTCCCGCCCTCTCGTTCTCACGGCCATTTTTTTCCTGCTGTTTGGCATCGTGATCGGCGGATGGATCTTCGCCAAAACGCAGCCGCGGGCGTTAATTGCGCTACGCGACTGCGACCATTGCCTCTCGCCCGCCGACCTCGCCGGGCTCCTTGGATCGGTGGGCATGATGCGGTTCGGCGGCCTGCTGCCGTTCGTGCTGACTGAAACGGACAAGTCGGTCGTGATCAAGTATCCGCTCCTCGACGCAAAGATCCACTATGTCATCGTTCCGAAGAAGGACATCAAGGACATCGGCCGGATCGACGACAACGATCTCGAGTACGTTGCCGACGCGGTCAGGATCGCGCGCTACCTCATCCGGAAGGAGAACCTCCGCGCGTACCGTCTCTTCACGAACGGCCCGGGCCTGCAGTCCGTGACTTACCTGCACTTCCACCTGGTCTCAAACGAACGCCGGAAAGTGGCGGGAGATGTGGAAACGGAACTCTCGGCGAAATGGCATCAACACACCGGAATCTCGCAGTTGCCGGAATCCGTCGACACCTCGAAGTAAGGCGGCCGATGCCGGTCCTCCCACAACTCCTCGCCGACCACCAGGAATTCGCCGGGTTCGGTCGTGCCATCGAAGCGATCCTGCGCTCGCCCGCGCCTGGGCAGGACCGCCGGAGGCTCCTCGATCTTGTGACGCAATTCCAGACCCGCCTTGCCGAACACTCCCGACTTGAAGACGACGTTTTTTATCCGGCCGTGCGCGGCGTGATGGCGCGGAGCGCGTTCCTCAATCAGAAATACATGGATCATCTCGATAACGAGCACCGCTCCATCGACGGACATCTCGCGAAGCTGGTGGATCAGGTGGGCGCGCCGAAACTCATGCTGGGGTGGGGGCAGACCTTCGCGATCTTTTCCGCGGGGCTTCGCTCGCACATGCGGCGCGAAGAAGAGGAATTGTTTCCGGAAGCCCGGCGCCTGCTGGGCGACGCGGCCTGATGGGGCAGCGTGCGCCGCGTTACGCTTTCGGCCGTCCGGTAATGGATCGTCGAACGGCCGCCAGCGACGCGGCGTCGTCAAACGTCGCCTTGCGGTAACCGGCGGAGGACACGCCGAGGCGTCTCCATAACACGTTCAGGTCCGCCGTGCCGCGACGGCGCGCCCACGTGTTGTACATCTGGGTCATCACGGGCGAGCCGATCTCGCGGTCGCTCACATCCAGAAATGTTTCAAGCGTCCAGGTCTCGCGCATGTCGCCTTCCTGCTGGTTCACCGCGCGCATGACGTCTTCCAAACCTTTTTTATTTCCCGTCACCTGCCTGATCTGGACATCGGTGAGAAACCAGAATAGGGCGCCGCCCCAGTAGGTGGCCGCCCAGCTGTTCGTGGAGTTCAGTCCGTCGTCGTAGGGGCCCGGCAGGCCCTGGGGAATGTCACGGACGAGGTCGGACCAGAAACGTTCGGTGCTCAGGCTTCCATTGCGAACGCGTTCGATGGGCTCAGCGTAGGTCGCGAAGCCTTCGCTCATCCAGTGATGAGGACCGTCGACGTCGGGGAACCCCTGCCCGA
>JBBRXR010000255.1:0-3746 GCA_038238485.1 Elusimicrobiota bacterium
ATGGACGCGATGGGCGGTCGTATCCGCCTCGAATCGGAAATCGGAAAAGGCACGACGGTGTTCCTCTCGCTGCCTCTCAAAAAGGCGGAAATTTGAAACTCACGGATTACGCGGCGCTCCTCGGCAAAGGCGATTTCTCGGACATCTTTCTCGAAGAATCCTCGGGCCTCTCGCTCCGATGGGAGGACAAGCGTCTCGACAACGTGTCGATCGTCGAGGAATCGGGGGCGGGCCTGCGGTTCTTCAGCGGTCAGGAGACGCGCTACGGCCATCTCGACCTCGGCCAGCCGGTGAACGGCCCATCGACTGACGGCATGCTCCGTCTGAGCCGTCTGCGCGACGGCCTGACGCGCGGCCTGAAGGACCTGATCCTCACGCCGGTCGGCGAGGTGACGCACGCGTCGCATCCGCTGAAAACGTCCGCCGTCGGCGTTCCGCTCGAAAAGAAGATCGAATTCCTGAAGCGCGCTTACGCCGCGGCTCAGGTGAGCCCGCACATCCGGCAGATCGCCATTAATTATGGAGAGAAGGCCAAGCGCATCGGCTATCTCAACTCCGATGGAGAGGCGTTCACCGAGATACGTAACTACCTCGTCTTCAGCCTCACGGTGACCGTGCAGCGCGGGAACGATATGCAGACGGCCTACGATTCCATGGGCGGCATCGGCGGCCTCGAACTCTTTGAAGGCGACGCCATCGAGCGACTCGCGCGGGCGGTGGGCCAGCGCGCGCACGACAAACTCGACGCGCCGGCCGCAACGGCCGGTGAGATGGCCGTCATCGTCGCCGCCAGCGCGGGCGGCACGCTCATTCACGAGGCCATCGGTCATTCACTCGAAGCCGACGCGGTCCTCGAGGGAACGTCGCCGGCCTACATCGGCAAGATCGGAACGTCGGTGGCCAACCCGAAACTCACCGTTTACGACAACCCGACCGTGCCCGGCGCGCGCGGCTCTTTTCATTTCGACGATGAAGGCACGCGCTCGGAGCCCACGAAGTTGATTGAGCATGGCGTGCTCCGCGATTATTTATGGGACCGTCTCTCGGCGCGTCGCGCCGGACGCAAATCGAACGGACACGGACGGCGGGAATCGTACGCGCACCGCCCCATCCCACGGATGTCCAATACCTACATCGCCCCCGGCCCCGACGATCCGGCGGAGATCCTCCGCTCGGTGCCCAACGGCCTGTTGGTCACGAAGATGGGCGGCGGCCAGGTGAACCCGGCCAACGGCGACTTCGTGTTCGAGGTCGAGGAAGGATTCATGCTCAAGGACGGCAAGCGAACGCTCGTGCGCAGCACCACGCTCCTCGGCAACGGCCCAGAGACGCTCAACCTCATCGACCTCGTCGGAAGCGATCACGGTTGGGGCATTGGGACGTGCGGCAAGGAAGGCCAGGGTGTTCCCGTCGGGGACGCGCTCCCGACCGTCCGCATCAAAAAGATCGTCGTGGGAGGGTAGTTCACGTGAGGCGCTTTCATCATTTGTTCGCCGCCGCTCTCCTGCTTTCCGCCCCCGCCTGCACCTTCTTCCCAGACCCCAACCAGGCGAAGGTCGATGAGCGCAATTCGCTCTCGAAAAAAATTGCGGGCGCGCAGGCGGAGAAGGGTTTGAACGACGCGGAGCGCGCGTCGCTGTCGCAGATGTCATCGCTCCTCGCGAGTGGAAAGCCATTCGACGGAAATAAAATTTCGAACGACGTCGCCGGCATCGAGGCCGCGGTGGCCCGCCGTTCCGTCACGAATGCGGGGCAGGAGATCGAGAAAGACCGCCGCGAAAAATATCTGTTCCGCCACCCGAAGACGACGCCCGCCGTGCGCGATTTGATCATGCAGGGAAAGGTCGCGGCCGGCATGACAACCGACGAAGTGGTCGCGAGCTGGGGAGAACCGTCTCGAAAGTATCGTCCGCCGGGGGACAAGAATGCGCCGGAACAATGGATTTACACCCGGGAGACGTATCTTTATTTTGAGGGCGGCAAAGTCACGACCCTGCGGGGCTGGCGTCAGTAGCTTTTGCGGCCCTTGCGGATGAGGCGGGTTCGGCAGGAGTCGGTGTAGAAAGGCAAAAGCTGTTTAATCTTCGGCATCTGTTCTTCGGCGCTCGCCTCGCCCATCCGGATCATCTCGCGGGCGCGGTCCAAATCCCACCAAAGAAGTTCATGCGCCTTGATCTGCATTACCACGTGCGCGATTTCTGAGCGCGACTGCGCGATCTCGTACTGCATGATGTAGATCGTCTTGATCATCGTTTCGGGAATGCTCGGGCCCTTGAGCATCGAGGGAAGATGGCGCCGCCACCACCCGATGACGCGAGGCACCCGGCGTTCTCCCGCCTTGGACGTTAGATTCGCCGACAACAGCACGTTCGCGCCCTGCTGGACGATGATTGACGTTGGCACCGGGTTCACGAGGCCGCCGTCCACGAGGTAGCGGCCTTCGTGGTAGAACGGCTGAAAGAAAAACGGGAGCGACAGGCTGGCGCGTACCGCCTCGGCCACATGCCCGCGGTCGAGAATGATTTCCTTGCCAGTGAGGATGTCGGTGGCCACGCAGCTGAACGGAAGCAGCAGTTCCGAAAAAGTCCGGTCGCCGAGATGCTCGCGGAGAAATTCCAGCACGCCATTGCCCCGCACGATGCCGGTTCGAGGGGGACTGAAGTCAGCCATCTGCCAGAGGCGCTTGCGGTCGATGGACGTGGCGATGTGTTCGAGGTCCGCCGGTGATTTCCCCGTCGCGTAGAATGATCCGATGAGCGCGCCCATCGACGTGCCCGCGATGACGTCGGGGTTGATTCCTTCGCGTTCGAGCACCTTGAGCATGCCGATGAGGGCGTAACCAAAAGCCGCGCCCGATCCCATCGCGAACCCCACCACCAGATGTCCGAGGTTGCGCGCGAGGCGGTCGAGACAGCGCTGTCCGGCGATGGCATCGGGCCCGAAGAAAGCGGTGCCGCGGTCGGCGTAACGTTGGCCCCACGCCGGGTCCCAATCAAAACGAATGTCCGCCGGAAACCCGGCGGGTTGAGAGCCGGGCTGAGCGTTCAGCCAGAGGCGCTCGGCTTTCTTTCCGCCGAGACGCGCTTCCACGTTGCGGAGCTCGTCGAGCTCGCCCGCGTCGCTCTGCGGGCCGGCGACGAGCAGCAGTCGGTCGCACTCGGTGAGCATCGGTGCCGCGCCGGCGGAAACGCGCGTGGGCAAACAGATGAGGCAGGTGTCGTACTGGTCTTTCAGCAGGGAAAAAAATGGGTAGAGCGTTTCGCCGATGCGCTCGTTGAAAACGTTGATGTCGAGCTCGGCCATCTCGAGCCCCGAGGGATGCACCATCACGAACTTGTCGAACTTCTGCGCGTCTTCCAGCACGCGGTCGCGGATGTGCGCGTCGGTGATACGGGGCGCGTCCAGGCCCACGCGACCGGAGATCGCGGTCCCCGGACCGTTGGCGACGGTGAGAAGCAAAACCTTCCGCCGCGTCTGCTGGACGAGAGAGAGACCGAGGTTGACGGAAAAGAGAATCTGGTCGTGGAGCGGGATCGCCATGACGAGGCCGAAGATCTTGGCGGGCTGAGGCGCGACCCCGCCGCTGCGATGAACGGACGCCAGGCGGCTCGAGAGAACGCGCGAGAGCAGCAGCGACATGGCGGCGTTTTTCTCGAGCAGATGATCGAAATCTTTCTTGTGCAGGACCATGACATCGGCTGTCGCGTCGACGACCGCGGTGTGCGTGCGGCTCTCGGCGGTGAGAA
>JBBRXR010000256.1:0-3727 GCA_038238485.1 Elusimicrobiota bacterium
CAGCCGCGTGTGATGAGCTTGAAGGCGAGATCGTGAACGGCGGCGAACACTTCCGGCTCCTCCACGCGGATGGCGGCGAGATCGCTGATGTCGAAGAAGCGACGATAATTGATTTCATCGGCGGCCACGCGCCAGAAACACAGGCGGTAGGTTTGGTCATCGAGGATGGATTCAAGCCGGTCGAAACTGCGCGGTTCGCCCGTTCGTCCGTTGATGTCAGTGACCGCCCGGGTGATGGCTTCGCGCAGCTCCACGCTGGATTCAGCCAGCGCGGCGAGTCGGCGACGCGCCACCTCCTTCTCCCGGTAGCGCGTCTTCACGCGTTCGGCATCGGTTTCGGTGCGCGCCGGCAAATGATTCAGCGCGGTCAACACGCTCTCCAATTCAATGACGGTCGCGTCGCCCTCTCCCCGCTCCTTCTTCAGGTCGGCCAGCACCGGATCAAGGATGATGCTCCCGCTTCTCGGGGCCACCGGCAGAGCGCTTTCATAGTAATGGCATAGAAACCGGCCGTCCGCGAAAGACAGCTGGATCTCCTGACTCTCGAGCATCTTGCCGTACTGCATGCCGAGGAACGGCAGCAGCACCTTATTCTCGAGGTCCTTTTTCGGCGGGTCCCACTGGATGTCAAAATATTTGGCGTACGGCGAGCTGGGGCCGTTTTCGAGGACGTCGCTCCACCACGCGTTACCCGAGCCCGCGATGCACATGTGGTTGGGCACCACGTCGAGCACGAGCGCCAGTTTGCGCTGGACCAGTTCACCGGCGAAGGCCTCAAATTGCGCTTCCCCGCCCACCTCTGGATTGATCGCGTCATGGCTGATGACATCGTAGCCGTGAACGCTGCCGGGGCGCGCCGTGAGGACCGGGGAGGCATAGACTCCGCCCACGCCGAGCGCTTCGAGATAAGCAGCGAGATCCGTCGCCTGTTGAAACGTAAAGCCTTTGTGAAACTGGAGCCGGTAGGTGGCGCGCGGAACGGCAGGCGTCTTTGGCCCGGTACGGGCGTCCGGCTGACGATCGGTTTTATTGACGGTCGGTTCGATGATCTGGGATTTCATGAGTTTTAAATCGAGTCGGCTTGGCAGGATGTTTACCGGCTAACAATTTACGGAAAGGGTCGTTTTTCGTTCGGGCGGTTTAATCCGCGCCGTCGGGGGCGACCGAATTTTGAGACGCATCGACGTCCACCCAGACGCCACCATCCCGGACTTCCACCGGATAACGCCGCACACTGCTGGCGGCGTTGGCGATGTTGCGGCCGTCCGCCAAACTGAATTGCCATCGGTGGAGCGGACAGACCACGCTCTCCCCCACGAGCGCGCCATCGACCAGGGAACCGCCGCGGTGAGGGCACTCGTTATCGATCGCGTGGAAAACGCCGTCGACGTTGAAGACCGCGAGCTGGCGATCGCCGACGGTGGCGGGAAGGCCGCCGCCAGGAGGCAGGTCGATGACGGAGAGGAGGCGGATATAGCGGGACGGGACCATCCCCGCCATTATGCTAGATACCGGCGTTGAAGATATCAGCGTCCGTTGCGCCGGAGGGATTGTCGATCTCGATGAAGGCGAGCGGTGAGTCGGGAAGCGTGACCGGACGAATGGTCAGCGGAGGGGCGACCCTGAGCGTATCAATCCAATGAAAGCTCAGGACGCTGCGCCCCGACGAAAGATGAGAAACCCGGAGGTGATCGTAGGCCGGCGCCACGGCGCCCGAACCAACCACAAACCACGTGGCGGGTGTTTTTACGCGCCAGACGGAATATCCGCCCAGCTTTTCGACGAACGCCAGTGTTTTCGTGAACCGCGTCAATTCGTCCGCCGCCGGTTTAGACCAGACGAGGATCTGGTGGACGTTGTAAAGCGCCAGGTGGCGCGAAAAATCCTCCTCATCGGTATTCGCGAGATCGCGTCCGAACACGGCGGGACGGTACCCAGGAGACCAGTTGGTTGAAAGCCCATCGACACCGGAGAAGACCGTGAAGCGGCTTTTAAGAAAATTGGCCGCGTTGCTCCCTCCCAGGATGCTCGCGCCCGTCAACAGCGGGGCCACATCGATAAAATCCGGATCGGTGCCGAGCCCGCATTCGACCAGGAAGCGGCCCTCTGAATGGTCCTGCGTCTTGAGGTAGTCGATCACTTGACTCTCGTTTTCAGGGAGTCGATCGACCAGATGCCGGTAAACACCACCCTTCGAGAACTGATGCCATTGAAACAGGGTCGCCGAACAGGCGACCATCAGAAGGCCGGTGATCACTCGCGGTGGAATCGCCCCGCCGATCCCGTCGTACATTCCATAGGCGGCCACGAGGCATCCAAGCAATTCCGCCATCAGGAAGAACCGCCACGGCCCCCCCATGTGGAGCGCAAATGGCACGCTGACCGCGCAGGCGAACCAAACCGCGACGGTGATCGAAACGTCCCGCCTGTCCCGCCACAAGGCGACGAGGCCGCTGAAAAAAAAGACGGCGAGGTAAAAATAGAACGTTGAAGTGATCACGCCCGCCCAGCTTCTTTGAAAGACCCCGGCACGCCGCCAAGCCATCGTCAGGAGCATGCCGCCGTCCACCTGTCCGGTAACAATCCAGTTCGAAAAGTGGAGGTAAGGCCTGATCCAATGGAAATTGAGGGCCAGGGCGCCCAGCACCGCAGCCCCGATCATGGCTTGTTCCTTTCGATTGATCCGGCGGAAATGGATCAAATAGAGCGCGACGAGCGGCGGGATCGTGGAAAGTCCTGCGGCGAGGTGAAAAAAAGGTACCAGAGCGGTGGTAGCCGCGAAGGCGGCGAAAGCGGCGGTCGATCGGACGACGAGCCAGCGATGAAAGAGGCCCACTGCGACAAGGCTGAGACAAAGCGCAGCCTGGAAAGGAAGGAAGCCGAGCGAAACGAGCTGAGCAGAGACGAGCCCGAACGTTCCGTAGAACGACGCGGCCAGGACGAAGGCCATCAAGCTGGCACGACGACCCAGCCCGACAAGCGCGGCGAAAGCGGCCACGGAAAACGGGATGGACGCGAGAAGGGCGGATTCGAGGAGCGTCAGCGATTGCGGGAAGAAGGGAAGGCGATTGAGGACCATCCCCGCGACCGTGAGCACATGACTTCCGAGTTCGTGAACGGTACCGGACGGATAGCCGGCCATTAAGAAGGGATCGTAGCCCCATAATCGGTGGGAGGAAGCCCAGAAGGCGTTTGCCCGGAGGATGCGGGCGAAGTACATTGCGTAATCGCAGGTCAGAATCGGGAAAGCGCCAGTGAAGGATAAACCGCGAAGAAGGTGAGCGACACCTAAGAGATGGACGGCGATGGCAGCCGTCCATCCCAGGTGAAAGGACCTGCGGGTCATTGCCCAGTGAAGGTATTTATTGAAGGCACCTGCGTGTTCGGGTCGCCGGTGGCCATGCCATATCCGCCGCAGTTCGGCCTGAGCCCGTTACCCGGGCCCGTTCCAGTCAATGTCGGTTGTCCCGACTGACTGAAACTATCACCTTGGACCGAGATTTCCGCCTCATCAGCGAATAGCATGGTAACCACCACCATCGCGGGATAGAGGAGCAGCAGCCCGATGAGCACTGAACGCCTGTTTTTTTTCATCATAAAATTACCCTTTAAAAAATAGACGGACTTCCGAGCGTTTCTTCATATGAAAAATAAATTTCTGCCAGCGCAGGAAGATAGAACGGCGGGTTCGTTCTGAGCGACGTCATGTAACTGTAGTTTCGTGACG
>JBBRXR010000257.1:0-3714 GCA_038238485.1 Elusimicrobiota bacterium
GCGCGCGCTGGACCGCCCAGATCGGCGGGCACGCCTACACCTATGAAATCGTTTCCACCACCCGCAGCGTGACGGTGAACGCCGGCACTTTCGAGCACTGTCTCGTCGTCCACGGCCGCGCCGACGGCATCCCCGGCGCCACGAATGAATATTACGCGCCGTCGGTCGGGCGCATCCTTACCTCGTTCTCCACCGACAACGGCGAGCGCCGCAACATCGAACTGCTTTCTTACAAGCCAGGCGACATGACCTCGGGTTACAAATGAGCCAGTTGAGCTTCACGGGATTCGGCAAGGAACCGGACGCCGAGCCGGTGGCGCCGCCCGTGGCGCCCGTCGAAGTCGCGCCCTGGTACAAGGGCCGGGTGCTCTCTCATTCCTCCATCAGCACCTACCGTGCCTGTCCGCTCAAGTGGAAGTTTCGCTACATCGACAAGGTCCCCGACAAGCCGCGCTCGTTTTTTTCTTTCGGAAAAAGCGTTCACGCGGGACTCGAGTTTCTCTTCGAGAAGCGCGAGGCGCGGCCCACGCTCGACGACATGCTCACCCAGTTCCGCACGCAGTGGCTGCGCGAGGGCTACGAATCACCGGCGCAGGAGAAATGGTTTTACCAGGAAGGCGAGCGCATCCTGCGCGGTTTCTACGCCAAGCACGGCTCCGACAATTCGAAGGTCGCGGAAGTCGAGTTCAAGTTCACGATTTCGATCGAAGGCGTTCCGGTCATGGGCTATATCGACCGCGTTGACAACACGCCCAAGGGGGGCCTCGCGATCATCGACTACAAGACGGGCAAGGCCTTCGACAAATCGCGCGTCCGCAACGACCCGCAGCTGACTCTTTACCAGATCGCCGTCGCGAAGCTCTTCGGAAAACCCGTGGAGTCCGTCACGCTTTATCACCTGAATTCGCTCACGCCGCTCACCGTCCCCGCGCATTCGCCCAAGCTCGAAGAAGACGTGAAGGCCATGGTGGTGGAAGCCGCGCACGGCATCAGCGACCAGGTGTTCGAGGCCAAGCCCGATGAACGCGGCGTCTGCCAGTATTGCGATTACGCGCAGATATGCCCGGCTCTGGCCGCCCGCAAGAAGTCAGCGACGGCCACGCCCACGTCCAAACCCATTTCCGCGATCGCCGATCGGTACGGAAAAATCGAGACGCGCATCCGCGAACTCGAGGGCGAGCGGGACGAGATGGCCGACGCCCTGCGCGCGCAGATGAAGATCAACGACACGAGTCGCATCGACGGCGAGCATTTCGCGGTCGAGATGAAACCCAGCGGCGTGCTGGAGGCGAAGATTCAGACGCCGGACGCGCCCGCCGCGCCCAAGGAAGGTCTGCCCTCGTGAAGGTGATCGGTGAATAAACGGGAGCGGGCTCAGCGTCTCGCGCTGATCGTTGTCGTCATCATCATTATCGTTCTGCTCCTTCGGCGCTGCGCCGGGAAGCCCGGGACCGGCCCGGTCTCGACGCCGACGCCGATCGCGGCGGCCACCGCTCCGCCCGTTCTGCCGCCGCCCCCGACGCCCCTTCCGACGGCGATGCCCACCGCGAAGCCGCGCGCGACGCCGAAGGCGACGCCCGTGCCGGTTGCGACGCCCAAGACCACGTTGCCCAAGCCGCGCGTTGACGTCCACCCCGAGCTGATCCCCAAGGACATCCACATCGTGCGCGTGTACTACGTGAACATGATCGGTGCGCCCGGCGATGTCATCGAGTTCGACATCAATGGCTCTGGTTTTACCGAGGCGTTCCAAAAGATGATCACAGTGCAGTCGGGTCGCGCTGACGTGGCGGTGAAGGACCTCACGCTCGTCACGCCCAACCAGATCCATGGTCGTCTCGTCACGGACCCCGCGTCAAAAACCGATTTTTCCTTCCCGACAGTTTCCATCGCCGGGAAGACCGTGTTCCAGGCGCCCGAGCCGTTCGCCGTCATTCGCCCCGCCGAGGTCCTCAATCTGGTGTTTACCGAGATGGGGGAGTCCGGACGCACCGGCCGGTTCCGCGTTTTTACAAACCTCACGCAGGACATGTTCACGCGGTTCTCGGTCATTCCCGCCACCTCGACGATCCAGATTGCCAGCCTCTCGCCGACATTGCCCTTCATCGTCGATGGAAGCGTGCTGATTGGCCCGGCGGTCACGGGCGACTATGGCGTGCAGATCCAGCTCGCAGGCAAAACGATCTGGCAGCGAGACGGCATCATCCGCATCGTCCGGCCGAACCTTGGCCAGAGCGGGCTCGTCCAGCATCTTCAGGCGGAAGACGGTTTCCACCGCCCCGGCGATACGGCGCGTTTCCTCGTTCAGGGAAGCGGCTTCCGGTTTGAAGACGCCGCCGCACTCGTGGCGGACGTGAAAACAATCGAGGGCGAATCGGCGACGTTCCTCTACCTCGCGCCCGGCCGTCTCGGCCTCGACATCAAACTTCCCGACAACGCGCCGGAGGGGAAGCACGGGCTCGTGGTCCGAGCGGGCGACGCCGTGCTCCTCGACGTTCCGAACGCGTTCGTGGTCGTGCCGAAGAACTGGATGCGCGACATGCGGCCCCAGCCGCCGGTCAAACCCGGCACGGCGTCCCAACTGGTGCTGTCCGGACGCGCGCTTGAAAAGGATTTCGTGGAAGGGATCACGACCGAAGTGGATGAGCCGGGCCTGATCGTCGGTCCCTTCACCTGGATTGATGAACGGCGCGCCGTCGCCGACATCGAGGCCAAGCCCGGCGTGAAGCCCGGCGACTACGAAATCCGAATGAAATCGGCCGGCAAGGCCGTCGTGCCCCAGGCGGGCGACATCGTCAACGTCGGGCGTTAAGGTTTGCCGAAACGCGCCGTCATTTCCGTCTGAAAATTAAGCCTTTCTGTAACCGAAAATTTACACCCCGTTAACCGGTTCTTAATCCTTCCCGCGCTAAGATCAAGGCGCTCCCAAACCTGTTCTTCATCATGAGGCTTCTTGACGTATCGCTCCCTCTCGGCGACCCTCTCCCGCCTACTGGCGGGTGTTCTATGCCTACAGCTGGTGCTCGGCGACCTGCCGGCCTTCGCCTCCCTTCCTTCGCCCCGGCATAAGACTCTTTCCGTCTCCCACCCGTCCGCCGCCCCGACGACGTCCGCCGTTTCGCCCTCCGCTGCCGCTTCCGATCTTCGCGCCCTGCTGGCCGGCGCCGGTTCCTTTACGGGGTTTGCGTCCGACGCCGACGGCGCGCCGCTGCTGATCCACATCCAGGACATCCACGGACATCCGCGCGCGCAGAAAAATATCGAGACCGCGATGGATCGGCTCGTCGCTCGCGGCCGCGTGGGGGGAATCCTCCTCGAAGGTCTCTCGGGCGACCTTGATGTCTCAGATTTCCGCCAGTCGCCCGACCGCGAAATCTCCGGGCAGGCGATTCAAGAACTGCTGAGCGAGCGCCGCCTCTCGGGCGCGGCCGCGTCGCTCCTCTCGGGCGATGGCGCCGTTCCGCCGGTGCGCGGACTTGAAAATGAACGCGTCTACCGGGCCAACCGGGCGGCCGTCCCGGCCGCTCTCGCTGCCGCTCCGCGGGTGGCCGCGCTGCTTCGGCCGATCGCCGTCGAGATCGCCGAGTTGAAGAAAAAAGTTTTCAACGAACAGCTTTTCATCACCGACCTCGCCGTGACGCGTTACGAAGACGGGCGGATGCCGCTCGTCTCACTCCTGACGCTGCTTCGACATCGCGGCGCGACCCTCGACGC
>JBBRXR010000258.1:0-3708 GCA_038238485.1 Elusimicrobiota bacterium
GACCTCGGGACGATGACGAAACTTTGCGACGACGTTCTTAAAAAGAAGCTCGAGAAATGCGACGGCGTTGCGTCGGTACAGATTTCAGGCGGCCAGAAGCGGCAGGTGCTTGTCGAAGTCGATCGCGGACGCCTCGAAGCCAGCCATGTCTCGCTCCCGATGGTCGTCGAGGCCATCAAGAACGCCAACTACGACTACCCGGCCGGAACCACTCAGGGAAAGGTTGTCGAATATCTCGTGAGGACGCACGGCCGCTTCCAGAAGCTGGAGGATGTGGGAAAGACCATTGTTCAGGTCGAGAATCCCGAGCTGGATCCCGTCTACAAATGGAAAAAGCAGGACACACGCGGCGAGCGGCGCAATCCCGCCGAACAGCGAATGATCCCGCTCTCGGATCTCGCCGAAACCTCGATGACCCTTCAGGAAAAGACGAGTTTCTCGCGATACAACGGCCGGGAAAATATATCCATCTCAATCCAAAAGCAGGCCGATGCCAACTCCGTGAGCGTTTCGAAAGAGGTCAAGGCGGCCTTGGAAGAATTGAAAGGGTCTATGCCCAAGAGCATGGCCAGCGAGGTCATTTACGACGAGTCCACCTACATTGTCGACGCGCTGAACAACATGCTTCTCAATATCGTTGAAGGCGGAATCCTCGCCTTTGCGATTCTCCTCTTCTTCCTCGGCGATCTGAAAGAGGCCGCATTCGCCGGTCTGTCGATTCCCATCGCGATTCTCGCCACGCTGATCATGATGGTCTTGACGGGATTCACGGTCAACATGTTGACTCTGGCCGGCATCGCGCTGTCCGTTGGCGCCATGTCGGACTGCGCTATTTGTATTACGGAAAACATCATGCGGTATCACAAAGTCCTTAAGCGACCGCTCCTTGAGTCGGCAATCGAGGGGACAGATGAAATGACAGTCTCTATGCTGTCCTCGATCCTGACGAACGTCGTGGTGTTCCTTCCTCTTCTTTTCGTGAGCGGAATCGCCCAGCAACTCTTTCAGGGCCTCTTCATGGTCACCATCTTCACCAACTTCGCCTCGCTTTTCGTCGCTCTCACGTTCATTCCTAGAATGGCCGCCTACGAATGGGATTTTCCCGGTTTCCGGGAGAGGCCCAAGTGGCTCGAACGCTTCATGTTTTCCGAGGCGGCCCAGAGTCGCTTGGGCGGACAATACCGCCAGTGGCTCGACTACGTTCTTGACCATCCCATCGTCGTCCTGCAGCTCGTGCTGATGATGACTGGCCTGACGGTCCTTCTGATCATTTGGACGCCGAAAGTCTTCATGCCGAAAATGGATCAGGGACAGTTCATGGTCCAGCTCACCATGCCCATCGGCTCGCGGCTTGAAGTAACGAACAACGTCGCCAAGAAGTTGGAGGCCATCTTCACGAACTTTACCGCCGTCAATGTGACCGTCAACGTGGGATCGGCCCAGGAGATCGAGGAAATTGACGCGTTGCAGTCGCATCAGGCGCGTCTCGCGGTGACCGTCGACCTCGAGAAGGGGATCAGCACGTCCGAGGTGATCGAGAAATTCAAACAGTCGGTCAAGCGGGAGAACCTGGAAGGCGGCCTCATCACGTATCTTCTTCAGGACAGCCCTCTCCGTTCCGCACTGGCCGGCGGAGCGCCGGTGGAAGTGGAAATAAAGGGCCCCGAACTCGACCGGCTCAAATTCATGTCGGATGAGATCGTCAAGGCTTTCGGCGCCGAAAAATTTCTCTACGGCATTCAAACCACCTACGCGCTACCGTCGCGTGAGACAAAAGTGGAAGTGGACAAGGACCGCGCGGCGACGTTCCAGCTTTCGGTTGCGGACATTGCGAAGACGGCGCTCATCGCCATCAAGGGGATGGACGCCACGGAATTCAAGCAGGGAGGAGACGACATTCCCATTCGTGTCCGCCTCCGCCGGACCGATCGCGACAGCAATGAAAACATCCGTCTGCTGACGCTTCGCTCACCGCAGACCGGTATGATGGTGCCGCTGGAGCACGTCGCGAAGGTGTCGCCTGGCGCTGGCGCGAGCGAAATCCGGCACTTGGACCAGCAGAGGTCCTGCACGATCACGTCAGAAGTCTCCGGGGCAAGCACCGGAGAGGCGCTGGAGAAAGTCGAGAAAATTCTCCGGAAGTACAAGGGAAACAAGGACTACAACGTCGACCTCGGGGGAGAAAGCAAGCGAATGGCGGAGTCGTTCTCGAGCCTCAAATACACTTTCATCCTGGCCATGCTTCTGACGTACATGATCATGGCCGCCCAGTTTGAGTCGCTGATGCAGCCGATGATCATCATGGTCACGGTCCCGTTCTCCGTCATCGGCGTGGCGATCACGCTGTTCGTCGCGAACACGCCGCTTTCATCGGTGGCGGTGTTGGGCATCGTCATCCTCGGCGGTATTGTGGTGAACAACGGTATCGTTCTCATTGATCACATGAACCAGTTGAAAGCGGACAAGCTTCCGATCCGCCAGGCGATCATCGAGGGGAGCGTCACCCGTTTGCGCCCCATTCTCATGACCTGCGCCGTTACGATCCTGGGCGTCGCGCCGCTGGCCCTGGGTCTCGGTAAAGGCGATGAACTCGCCCAGCCTCTCGCGGTCGTCACGTTTGGCGGTCTCTTCGTTTCGACGCTGCTCACGCTCTTTGTCATCCCGCTCCTGTATTTCCAGCTGGAGAAGTGGCAGGCGCGGACTGTTGTCGCCCCGGCCAATGCGCGGCCGAGCCGGGCCTAACGCGGTGGCGCGTTCTCGACGGAACCGGTAAAACATTCTCATGCGAAAAAATTTCATGATCATTGCGGCGGGCCTGCTTCTTCTCACCGGCTGCGAATCCACCTATAAGAAAGAAACTCTTCGTGAGAGCGTCCGCGATCTCGCCCGAAAAGAAACGGGCATGGAAGTCGAGGTCACCGAAACCGGCCGCACGCTCGGCCTTCGCTTCCGGGTTCCGGACCTGGTTGGCGACATCAGCGCAGGCGACGACTCTCTTTACAAGAAAATGAACAGCCTCTTCCTCGTGCTCGTTCGCGTGGCGCTGTCGTCCGATGTTCCGCCGCGCTTTATCGTTCTCGACGTGATGGACGAAGAACGCCCCGTGTTCCATCTCGTTTTCACCCGGTACGTGGAGGACATCCGCCGCTCCATGGCCGAAGCGATCTCCTACACGGACTCCCAGGACCGCCTGATCGAGGAGATTGTTGTGGGTACGCGCCGTGTGCCGTTCGATCCCTTCGAAATTGACCTCGTGCGGCTCGTGATGATGTCGGCCGACACCGCCGTCAACCCGCCGGCGGCCGGTCCGTTCCTCGTCGACGACGTGAAATTCAGGGAGTTCATCTCCAAAGTCACCGAGAACAAGGCGCGGCGGATCTTTCGAGAGCGCAAGGACACAAAGAACGATCTGATGCTCCGCGAAGTGCGCGCGAGTTTCGTCGGTGTGCCGGAAAAACCTGGCTCGTTCAATATTCTCCTTGACCTCGTGTCGACGTCGGGACCGCAGCCGCAGATCAAGCTTCTCGAAAAAGTGCTTCCAGTGATCGCGGCCGAGGCGGGAAAACTATTTGAGAGTTACCGTCTCGACGGTATCTCAATCATCCAGGTGGTCGAAAAAAACACCGGGAAGATGATCAGCGTGCCGGCGGTGCATCGCTGATCTGACGATTTATGATGTTGACGGGGTTGTCGATACAGAGGCCCATC
>JBBRXR010000259.1:0-3708 GCA_038238485.1 Elusimicrobiota bacterium
CAGGCGCGCCTTCGACTTGGTCGCGGGAACTGCGGCGGCGGCCGCCACGGCGGCAGCGGGCGTGGCATTCTCGGGTTTGACGGCGGTCTTGGCCGGCTTTGTGGTCTTGCCGGTGGCCTTGGTCGCCGCGGGTTTCGCGGACGCCTTGGCCGGCTTGTCGACGCGCGGCGTGCGGGGCACGCGGGGCATGTCTTCGCCGAACACGGGACGGGGAACAGGAAGTCCGAAATTAAACTGAACGCCGAAACGGTGGAGCGTGCCAAGGTCGCGGACGTCGGAGCCGCCGCGGACGTAGCCAAGGGCATAGTCGAAATTCCAGTCGCCGAGGCCAAGACCGAGGCCGAAAGAGAACTCCGCCTTGCTGGCGCCAGCGCGGAGCGAGAGCACGTCGTTAAAAAGATATTCGCCGCCAAGCCGGGGGCGGACGGCGCCATTCGAGGGCTTCTCGACGTCGAGGCCGACGGTGATCGGATCCGTGGGCTTCACGGCGAGACCGAGGGTGAGCGAGCGGGGAAACTTTTCAGCGTCCTTGTCGAGCTTCACGCTGGGCGCGACGAGGTTGCGGCCCATGAGGCCGACGCGAATCTTCTCGGTGGCCTGAACCATGGCGCTCAGGTCGGCGCCGAAACCGACGGCGGAATCTTCGGCAACCGTCTCACGGACAATCTTGGCGGTGGTGCCGAGAGAAAGGTACTGACCCACGGAAAAGGCGCCCGAGAGAAGGCCCGCGGTGCTCGTGGTGTTGTAATTGCCGCTCTTGACGCCCGTGGCGTCGCGGCGGGTGATGCTGCCGGAATTCAGCGTGACGAAACCGATGCCGAGGCCGCCGTTGTGCGGCAGCGGATGGGCATAACCGAAAAATCCGATGGACGAGTCTTCCAGGAGCGTCGAGAATTGCGCCACGAGGTTCTGGCGGCGCATGCGGGCGACGCCGGACGGATTGAAATAGACGGCGCTGGCATCGTCGGCGATGGCCGTGAAAGCCTGGCCCATGCCGAGCGAACGCGCGCTGGCGGCGTAATCGAGGAACGTGCCGGGACGTCCGCCATCATCGGCCGCGAGGAGCGGTTGTACGGCGGTGAGGGCGACAGCAAGAGCGAGGGAGAGGCGAAGGGTCTTCATTAGTTACGAACTCCCACGCGCTCGTTCACTTTGCCCTTGGCGCCGCTGATGCCGTTGGCCCGAACCTGGACGACGTAGGCGCCGTTTCCAATCTTGTTGCCTTCGCCATTCTTTCCATCCCAGTGAAATTCGTTGATGCCACCGGAGCCCGAGATGGAGCCAGAGGTGCTCGTGAACTCACGGACCGTATGGCCGAAGAGATCGACAATCAGGATCGTCACGTCGGAGGCTTCGCGAAGCTGATAGCGGATCGTGGCGCCCACGGACGCGCTGAACGGGCTCGGAAAGACGGCCAGTTCGCTGATGACGGGGTTTTGCGGCAGTTGGCCGGCCGGCGCGTTGAAGACGCGGTACTGCACGGAAGCGGTACCGACACCGCCACGCCCGTCGGTGACGGTGACCTGGAACGTGAAGAGCGTGCCGTCCGCGACCAACGGGGCAAGGAAAGTGGTGTTCTGCGCTGAAGGATTCGCGATGGTGACGACGGGTCCGCCGATCTGCTGCCAGCCGTAGGTGAGCGGATCATTATCGGGATCGACGGCCGTGGCCGCGAGAGTCACGGAGCTGCCCGCCACGACGTTGGCATTGGCGCCGGCGTTTACGTTCGTCGGCGGATGGTTGCCGGACACGAAATTGAGGACGTGGATCACGACCGTGTCACTGCTCGAGAGCGGGCCCGGATCCGTCACGGTGAGCTGAAAAGTGAGGTCGGTGTTGCTGTCGAGGATGGGCCCCGTGAACGTCGGATTCGCGATGTTGGCGTTCGACAGCGTCACGGCCGGTCCGCTGGTCTGCACCCAGGCGAATGTCAGCACATCACCTTCGGGGTCGGTTGAGCCGTCCCCCTTGAGCGAGACGGGCGACTGTTCGACGACGGTCTGATCCGGACCCGCGTTCGCCACGGGGGCGTCGTTGGTCGGGGTGACGGTGATCGAAACGGTGGCGTCGTTGCTCGTGAGCGGCGGAATGCCGTTGTCACGGGCGCGAAAAGTGAAGCTGTCGGCGCCGTTGTAATTCGGGCTCGACGTGTAGACCACGTTGGGCGGGGTGCCGGAAAGAGCGCCGTGAATTGGACCGGACACGATGAGATAGGTGAGGGCATTGCCGTCGGGATCGGTGGCGAAGCCGGTCATGTTGATCGGCGTGGGGACGTCCTCGGGCGCATTCACGGACTGATTGTTCGCAACCGGAGGATGGTTGACCTGGAGCACCGTGATGGAAACCGTGGCGTTGCTCGTGCCGAAGCCGTCGTTCACCTGGAAAACGAAGCTGTCCGTGCCGACGAAGCCGGGGTTCGGCGTGTAGACAAGATTGGGAGCGGTCCCCGAAAGCTGGCCGTGCGCGGGGTTCGAGACCGCGGCAAAAGCGAGCGTGTCGCCGTCATCGTCGGCGCCGGTCAGCGTGATATTGAGGGGCGTGTCCTGCGGCGTAGAAGGGTTCTGGGCGTTGGCGACGGGCAAGCGATTAACGGTGAAAGGGTCGTCCGTGAAAGCGGTTTCGTTGATGGCGTTTTGAACGGTCAGGCGGACGGTCACGGTCTGATGGCCGGGACCGGCGACGGAAGGGACGGTGAAGGTGAAAGGAAAGTTAAAGCCGGTGGTCTGCTGCGGGGTGCCAGGCGGAAGGTCCCAGGTATAAAGCGTGATAAAGAATCCGCCGGGCCCGGCGTCGGAGCCGGTGCCATCGAGCGTGACCTGCTGACCGACGTTCACCACCGCATTGGGTGGACCGGGATTGATGACGGCCGTCGGAAGGGCCTGCGCCGCGGCGGCGAGAGTGAGGAACGCGCCGGACAAAATGAGGGCGCGAAACCGGCGGATGATCTTCATGGAAATGGCGTTGGTCATATTTCTGTTTGCGAGGAACTGATTGATACCAAACCTTACGAATGAACCTCATCGGGCGAGGGCCGATTTATCCAGTAGGGGAATCCCTGAGGCGGAAAAGCCTCAAAGACGCGGCGTTTTGGAGGAGGGTTAGTGTTTTGCGGCTTCGGCGTGCTGGTAATACCAGCTTTCGATCGACTGCATCACCTTGATAAAGTCATCAAAACGGAAAGGCTTGGTGTAGCAGCAGCGCCGGTCGAGGCCATAGGTCTGGATGATGTCTTCCTGAATGGCGGACGTTGATAGCAGTACGACAGGCAGGCTGCGCAGCGCGGTGTCCGCCTTGAGATCGGCGAGGACTTCCCGGCCGTTCTTCTTGGGCAGGTTGAGGTCGAGCACGATCAGATCGGGACGCGCCACATTCGTGAACGGTTCTTCGCGACGAAGATAGTGCATGGCCTGCACGCCGTCTTCCACCACGGAAAGTTTGAAGGCCACGCCGCCCTGGCGGACCGCTTCTTCGGCGAGCTCAACGTCGCCCACGTCATCTTCCACGAGAAGGACATTGACCGGCGGTCGGTTCGATGGGGGAGCGGTCCCTGACATGTCGGATATCATCCTTTTTTGGTTTCTGAGGCGACGGGCGCCCGAACGTTAAAATATTCAGAACGCCTGTATCCATCTAATACGTCTTCCAACACCACTTTGATGGTGCCCGCCAGCGGAATAGAGAGCAGCATGCCTCCCAATCCGGCGGCGC
>JBBRXR010000260.1:0-3703 GCA_038238485.1 Elusimicrobiota bacterium
CGCGGCGGTGATCAGCGGATCCCGTGACGTCCAGTCGGCCTTGAGCGTGGCGATGCCCTTCTCTTTGAACTTGGCGACGACGGGGGCGGTTCCCAGCGCGACGCGCTCATTGACCTGGCAGGTGAGGCACCAAGCGGCGCCGAAATCAACGAACACCGGTTTGCCCGCGGCGCGAAGTTCGGCCACGCGCGCTTCGCTGTAGGTCTCCCAACCCGTTTTCTCCGCGCCCATCTGAGACGGCGGCGTTCCCTTCGTCAGAAGAATGGCCGCGGCCACGCCGCTGCCCGCGAAGAGAAGCGTCAGCACGAGCGCGATGGCGCGCGTGCCCGCCGGTTTTGACAGATTGGCCCACTTCCCGAAGATCCAAGCGCCCACCGACTGAAGCAGCAGCGCCGCGAGAAGGATGATGATCGATTCCGAACCCGCCTGGCGTCCCAGAACCCAGGCGAGCCAGACGACGGTGGCGGCGAGAAAGAAACCGAGACCCTGCTTCATGGATTCCATCCAGGCGCCGGGCTTCGGAAGGAATTTCAGAAGCGGCGGCGAGAGCGCGAGAAGCGCGAACGGCGTGGCCATCCCGAGGCCCAGCGACGTGAAGATCGCGATGGCGGCCCACGCGGGCTGCGTGAGAGCGAAGCCGAGCGCCGAACCCATGAACGGGGCCGTGCAGGGCGTTGCCACGATGGTGGCCAGCAGGCCGCTTGAGAATGACGCGCCCGGGCCTTCGCCCTGAGACCCGCCGTACCGCGTCAGCGACACGCCGATCTCGAAAACACCGAAGAGATTCAGCGCGATCAGGAAGAACAGCGACGCCAATGCAGCGATCACAGGCGGCGACTGGAGCTGGAAACCCCACCCGAGTTGCTCGCCGCCGGCGCGGAACGCGAGCAGGGCGCCCGCGAGCGTCCAGAACGCAATCATGACGCCGGCCACGTAAGCGGCGGCGTTGCGATAACGCGTCGACGCCGGCGCGCCGGCTGAACCGACGAGCGACAGAACCTTGATCGAGAGAACCGGGAGAACGCAGGGCATGAGATTGAGGATGAGACCGCCCAGGAATGAGAAGGCCAGGGCGGCCAGAAGACCCTTGGTGGAACGCTGCGCGGGCGCGCCCGCCCGGCCGACGACGGCCGTCCCGACGCGGATCGCGTGTTCAGATCCCGCGCCGCGCCAGCCGTCCTTCGAAACCAGAACGCCCGATACCTGCGTGATCGTGGCCGTCGAGAGGTCGGATTTGGGAAGGTCGATGCGGTAGGCGTCGCCTTCGCTCCGCCACTGAGATCCGGCGTAGTTAAAGATGCCGTTCTCGTCGGGAAAAAACTGGGCGTTGGCGATGGATTCCTTCAACCAAGCGGGCCGGGTGGCAGTGAGGCGAATGAAGTCCTTGCCCTCCGAGGCGGTGAACGTCCACTCGCCAGGTTCGATGGGGAGCTGGGCGCGCGCGTCGGAGAAATACTGGCCGAGAGCGGGATCCAGTTCCGTTTTCGCGGCGGACACGAGGGTCGCCGACACGGCGCCCTCGCCCGGCACGCAGATGTCCTGGCATTCCAGCCATTCCACCTTGCCGGTCAGCGGAATTTTCACGCCGGGCTTGAGGTCGGCGGGCGGCGTGATCTGAACGAGGAGGGAAATGTCGCCCAGATAACCGAAGCTCACCAGCGGTGCCACTTCGATCCGTTCTGGGAGCGGCCACTGAATATCGCCGGCGGTGAAGCCGGCGGGAAGCTTCCACGTGATCTTGCTGGGCGCGCCGGAGTCGCCGGGATTCTTCCAATACGTGTGCCAATGCTCGTCCATTTTCAGGCGCACCGCGACCCAGAACGGCTGGCCGGGCGCGATGGCGCGGGCTTCGGACACGAGTGTGGGGTGAACATGCGCGGGCTCGTCGGCCGAGGCAAAGAGGGAAAGCGGAAAGAACAAACAGGCGAGGAGGGCGAGTCGAATAGTTTTGAGCATGGCGAGGATATTAGCGGTTTGAGAAACGCGCCGAAGCGCAAAAAAAGAGCCGGTTACCACGGCCTCCGCCGTCATTCAGGGCTCTGAAGCGGCGGAAGGCCGGGGAAACAGGCCCTGATTTTCACCTTCTCCTCTCGTTACGGAGGGTCCCCGTCATCGTTCGCTCCGTCGAGCCATTCAAAAGATGAATTCAACCTTTGCCCCCCGATTCCGTATCATTCGCAGAATGCGACTCTCGACGATGGTGGCTATTCTGGGATTGACGGTGACGACGGCGATGGCCGCCGCCGCGGACGTCGATCTGCCCCCGCCACCCGTTCCCCAGACGCTGACGCCGCCGCGCGTCGACGCCGTTTTCTCGCTCGCCACCTCGACGAGCAATGTGGCCCGCCTCATCGCGAAAGCTTACGGCGTCGACCATGCCAATGAGATCGAGGCGATGTCATTCTCGTTCAACGTCCAGTCGGGCGACACGCTGGCGCGGCGCGAATGGTACTGGGACGTGGCCGACAGCCGCATCGAATATCACGGTGAGGGCCCGACGGGTCTCCCGATCAGTCTCACCTACCACCGCGATCGGCTCGACGAGGGGGACGCGACGCTCAACCGTCGCATCGACGCGCAGTTCGTCGATGATCAATACTGGCTTCTTTTTCCGTTCCATCTCGCGTGGGAGAAAGACCTTCGCGTCGCCGATCAGCCGTCGCGCCGCATGTACATCGAGCCGCGCGAATCCGAATGCGTCTCGATCCGCTATCCCATCGACAGCCCGGAGCACGGGGATGTTTACGAGGTTTTTATCGGACCGGACAAACTGATCCGGGAATGGGCCTACCGTCCCAAGAACAGCGACGAGCCCTCGTTCGTTACCACCTGGGAGCGGCACGCGAAAGCGGGCCCGCTGCTGTTTTCGCTCATGCACCGTTCCGACGACGGGGAATATCGGCTCTGGTACGACCGGGTTTCCGTCAAGCTGGTGAATCAGGGGTGGGTGGATGCCGAGCCGCTGGAAAATCTTCTCACCCAGTCGGACGGGTCGCAGACCGCCTCCAAGAACCCTCTCTAGAAAGCGGCGCGTTCGCGCTGTTACGACACTTTTACAACTCGGTTACAACTTGTTAATGACCTCTTAATGGTCAAAGCGACATCATCTCCCCAGGTTGGGTCTAAACCCAGCCTCGCTCTCCGGGGGAGATGAGTGCCATGCTGACTGTCACCAATACCGAAAGCCGAAGGACCGTCGAAGTTTGGATCGTGCTGCAAGTCCCGGAGGGCTTCAGCCACCTGCCGAAAGACATCACCCTCTCCATTCATTCTCAATCGATAAATCAGGATTCCCGCGCCGTGCGTGTTCCCTGGACAAACGCGATCCGGCTGATGGGCATCGAGGATATTTTCGTCGTGAGAATCAAGGTGCCCGCCAACATCCCCGTTTATCTTCACGCCGTGGCCCTCTTCGAAGAGGCGCCGAAATCAGCCGAAGCGCCCTACCGGCGGCGGCATATCGGATTCAAGAACATGGCGCTGGAGCCAACGGGGTGTGATTCGGACGTTTTGCTTCTGGTGAGCCACTTCGAAACCTACACGCTCTACTCGTCGGCCTTTAAAAAGGCCGCCTGAGTTTCAGGACGCGCGTTGTTTGACGGCGGCCCCGACGAGGGCCTTCAACTTTCCAACCGCTTCGTCCGCTGTGCGCGTGCGAAGACCACTGTCGGACACCAGCCAGAGCTGGGCCGCTGGGACCGCG
>JBBRXR010000261.1:0-3703 GCA_038238485.1 Elusimicrobiota bacterium
GCTCATGCTCGCCTCCGGAATTCTCGGCATGCACCTCCGCGTCGCCTGTCCGAAAGGCTACGAACCGCGTCCGGTGTACGTCGAGATGGCCCGCCGTCTCGCCGCGAACGGAAAAGGCTCCATCGAGATCCTTCGCGATCCGGAAGCCGCTGTCAGCGGCGCCGACGCCATTTACACCGATGTCTGGACGTCGATGGGCCAGGAAGCCGAAGCGCAGAAGCGCCGCGCCGATTTCGCTCCGTACCAGGTCAACAGCGCTCTGGTGGCCAAAGCCAAACGCGGGGCTATTGTGATGCACTGCCTTCCCGCGCACCGTGGCGAAGAGATCACTGAGGAAGTCCTCGAGGGGAAGAACTCCGTCATCTTTGACCAGGCGGAAAACCGCCTGCACGTTCAGAAAGCGATCATGAAGGCGCTCCTCCGCGGCTTCAAATGATTTTCGCGCTGGGCGACGACAAGCCCGAGATCCATCCCACCGCCTTCATTCACCCGTCCGCTGAGATTTCCGGCAAGGTCAGGATCGGCGCGCGCGCGTCCATCTGGGGCGGTTGCATCCTGAGGGGCGACATCGATTGGATCGACGTCGGCGACGATTCCAACGTCCAGGACGGTTCCGTTTTCCACACGGCGGACGGCGCGCCCGTTTTCCTCGGCAAGGGGGTGACGGTGGGACATCGCGCCGTCGTTCACGGCGCCACGGTGAAGGACTATTGCCTGATCGGCATGAACGCCACGCTCCTCGACCACGCGGTCGTCGAAGAGAACTGCCTCATCGGGGCGGGCGCGCTCGTCAAGGAAAAGGGCCTCATCCCGAAAGGCAGCCTCGCCATCGGCATGCCGGCCCGGCCGATCCGGGGGTTGACGGCCGACGAGATCAAGATGATCATCGACCGCGCCGGTCATTACGTGAAGCTTTCCGTCCGCTACGCTGCCGCTCTGAAAGCCGCCCACCTCGACTGACGATGCCCGCTTCGCGCAAGGCGATCAGGATCGTACTGGCGTCGGGATCCCCGCGCCGCAAGAAAATCCTCCGGGACAACGGCATCCGATTCCGCGTGGAGGCTTCCGGCGTCAGTGAGCGCGCCCGGGCCGGGTTGTCTCCATCGGCGCTCGTGAAGATGCTGGCGCTGCGAAAAGCGCTTTTTGTCGCGCGCAAAAATCCGACCGAAACCGTGCTGGGCGCCGACACCATTGTTTTCATCAACGGAAAGGTCGTGGGCAAACCCCGCGATGCGGCGCACGGCCGCCGGATGCTCCTCGAACTATCCGGCGTGTGGCAGAAGGTCTACACGGGCGTGGCGGTGGTTTCAGACGGGGGGAAGCGTCGAGCGGTGGAAGCGGCGGTGTCTCGCGTGAAGATGAAGACGCTCACGCCCGAAGAGATCGAACGCGCCTCGAAGAAGCATCTCGACAAGGCGGGCGGCTACGCGGTTCAGGAACGCAAGGATGCCTTCGTGGAACGGATTGAAGGCGACTACGACAACGTGGTGGGGCTTCCGATGCGTTTGGTGCGGAAACTACTTCGCCGGCTGGCCTAAGCGCTGCCGGAACTGGTCTGACACGATAGAAACCTTCAGGTCCGAGTTGAGGCGATTGAGCCAGTCGCTGAACACAATGTTCACCTGGCGTTCGCGGATTTTCTCGCGCAGCTTCTCCGGATCGCTCTCCAGTTCCTTCTTCACCTTCGGGTCTTTCTCACCCGCCAGGATCGAATCCCTGTAAAGCTGAACTTCCGGGTCCGAGATATGGATCGACGAAGCGATCAGCAAATTGAGTTTTCGGACCGCCAGGTCTTTCGTGTGGCTCTTTTCGAACTCGTTCGCCGAAATTCCAAATGTGCGCCGGACCACCTGGTCGTATGTGGCGGGATCAAAATGGCCTTCACGCTGAAACGCGGGGATGGAGGCGAGCTGAAGGCGAAGCTCGTCGTCCGTGACGCGAAGCCCGTAGCGCTTGGACTCGTCGGACAACACCTGCTGCCGGATGATCTCATTGAGCGCCTGCCCGGTCATCTGTTGCTGCTGGTTGGCCGTCGGATCGCCCTGTTGTTGGCGGATCATCGCGCGGTAGACCCGGTCGAACTCCTGCATCGTGATCTTCCTTCCGTTGACCTTCACGATCGTGTCCTGGGGTGACGCCATGAATGACGACCCTCCGACACCGAAAAGCAGGAGACCCATAATGCAGAACGCGAGGGCGATCATGACGACAGTGCGATGGCGGCGGAAGAACTTGAACATGGAAGGCAATCTATAAAAAAAAGAACGCGCGCGTCGCAGATGCGGCGCGCGCGTTCCGAAGCACTTCGCGAATTTAGTTAGTGATGTTTGCCATTAACCACACGGAGTTTCGTGTCGTTTATGTCGTTTTCCATGAGCGTGGGCAGTTCGAGGACCTGGCCATCCGACTTCGTCATCTGGCTGTTTCCTTCGAAAGTAGCGCCGTCGGAGATCACGAGCTTGTGGCTGCGGATGTCGCCCAGGACGTGCCCGGTCGGAAGAAGTTCAAGCACCTGGGAAGCGGCAACGTTTCCCTTCACCTTGCCGGCAATCGTCACGTGGGAGCCGGTGATGTCACCCAGGACCACGCCGTTTTCGCCGATCATGATCGTTTCGGCGTGGATCTCGCCTTTGATCTTTCCATCGATGCGGAGCGATTCTGTGGTCCGGATGTTTCCCTCGAGCTCCGTGCCGGGCCCGACGATGGTTTCAATTTTAGAATTTGCGGTTTTGTTGTCGAACATGGTCCCCTCCCCTGCTTCAAATCTTCACAAGGATAACGGCCTTCGGGAAATTGTCCAGAGGACGTTGCGTTTATGCGCCGGTCTTCGCGTCTTTCTGCGGGGCGGGAGAGGCGTCACGGGTAAGGATGCGGCCGGTGCCCGTGGGATCCTCTTTGAGGTAATCGGTCGGATTCTTGCGCTGATTGTAGCGCCAGACCTCATAGTGACAGTGGGGGCCAGAGGCACGGCCCGTGGCGCCCATGAGCGCGAGGACCTGGCCTCGCTTCACCCGGTCGCCCACGCGAACGAGGATGCGGCTGTTGTGGGCGAAGCGGGACTGAAAGCCGTAATCGTGCTGCAGAACCACCAGGTTGCCGTAGCCCGTCTTCCAGGACGCCACGCGCACCACGCCGTCGGCGGTTGCACGAATGGGGGTGCCGGAGGGCCCCGAGATGTCGATGCCCAGATGGACTTCCTCGCCCTCGTGCTGGAAGGGATTGATGCGACGGCCAAAGTGGGAGGTAACGGGACCTTTGCAGGGCCAGCCGCGCGGTGTGGCGGTTAAGATCTGTTTCTGGGTCTCGATCCAGCGGGTGAGGTCTTCGTAGCTGGTGATGCGTTCCTTGGCCTCCAGGCGCATCGTGGTGGCGCGTTCCATGAGGCGCTGCCACGAGAGGTCCGGGTCCATCGAGTCGAGGGCGCGGGAGAGATCAGTCTGATCGCCGATCGTAGGGCCGCCGGCGTTTTCGAGGGCCGCCGGTTCCACGGCGGCTGCGGTCTTCACTCCGCCATTCTGGTACTTCAGGATCTCGCGAAGCTGGGAGTCGACGGTCTTCACTTCGTCCAGGTAGCCATGGACTTGATCGACCTGGGCGAGGAGATATTTGACCTTCATCTTGAGAACTTCGTTCGAAACCTGGGTGCGCCAGTAGTCGACGTGGCGGGCGGAGAGGTACGAACCCCACGCGGTGACGCCCGTCC
>JBBRXR010000262.1:0-3696 GCA_038238485.1 Elusimicrobiota bacterium
CGGATTCCGCGCCGCCAGCGGCCGCGCGGGCGTGTCGTGGACGGCCTATCCGGAATTCGACCGCTAAGTCCGCTATGTCCTGCTGACCGACCGGATCAACCCGGAGAAGCTGATCGACGCCATCGCCGCGCTCGATGGCGCCGTCGAGACAAAACTGGCGGCGACGCCAGCGGAGCTCGAGGTCGTCCGGCTCGGCGCGCAGCTCGGCCGGGTCGACAAACTTCTTTCAAGCGCGCTCACGCCTTCCGAATGGAGCGCCTACGTCGCCCGGCGCGCGAGTTGGGAGCGGCTCTGCGCCGCGGTGGACCGATTTGCGGGAGGAACGTCGGCCGCGTCGACGCTGTCGCTCGCTCCTTTCGAAGCGTTCTACGAAACCGCGGAGGCGCGCAGCCGCACGATGGTCGAGGCGCTCCTGCGCGAGCCGTCGGCAGGCGCGCGTGTGCTGGTCACCGGCGGCTATCACGCGCCGGAAATTCGCGCGCTTCTCAAAATGCGCGGCGTGCCGGTGGTGGTGCTGTCGCCGCGCGTGACGCGCGTCGATGGCGATCCCACCGCCTACCTCGGACTTTTCACGCGCGAGAAGACGCCGCTCGATCGCCTGTTCTCTGGTGAGAAACTTTTCCTGAGCCCGCTGTCCGCCACGCCGCAGGACCTCGCCACCGGGAACCGCCTGATGACGGAGATGGCGCTCGACCTCGGTGAAAAGTTGCCCGTGGGCGCGAGCGCCCAGGCGGAGCCCGGCGTCACCGCCGCGCATCCGTTGGACGGAATCACCCGCGCAACGGTCGGCGACGTAGACGCGTACGGCGCGCGAAACGCCAAGCGCCCCTGGTGGCTGCAGGTCGTCGGCCCGCGCGTCACCGGCGGCTTCATTCTTCGTCCCATCGCCGCGCTGTCCGCGGCACGCCGGCTGTTGACCGGCGCCCGCGCCGCGCCGGCACGGGCGGGAGACAACGCTTTCGGCCGCCGTTTTGGGTGGGCGGAGTCGCTCGTCAAAGGCGGCGTGTTGTCGCTGGCCGTCACCAAGGCGGTCGCCGTTATCGGTCCTGTCGCTTTGCTCACGCCCGCGGGCTTTGTCACGCTCGCGGGGGCGACGTTGCTGCTGACCGTCGTGTGGATGGGTGCCCACTGGATCATCGACGCGATCCGCTCCGCTCGCTCGGGCCAGCGCTTCGCGCGCGACTGGCGCGGCATGTGGCGCGGCGCGCTTGCGCTTAACGCGGTGGGGCTGGTCGCCGTTATCGCCGTGACCGCCCTTTCCATCGCCGCGGGCCAGGCGCCGTCTCCCGAATCCATTTACGCCGTCGCGCACACGATCGGGCACGTGGCATGGAACCTCTCGGCCGCGTCGCCCGCGCTCCTCTCCGTGATCGCGTCGCCCGCGGGTCGTGATGATCCGAAGGCCTCGGAGTGGCAGGACGGTGATTTCACCGGCGTCGACCTCGAGCATTACGTTCACGCCCAGAATCGCCTGGCCGACAGACTCCTGACGCCGGCGCAACTCGCTTCCGTGCTCACTCGCCTCGGACTCTCTGCCGACGCCGCGCCCGACGTCGCCTATCCGCAGATTTACGCCGCGCTCGCCGGCGGCCGCTATGACGCGGCCGCGCTCGATCTCATCAATGGCGACAGCTACGTTAACCCGCGGCTGGACGTGGCGATCGGCCAGCAGAATAAAAACCCCTACGCGCAGTCGGTGTACGAGGCCGTGGCCAATAGTCTCGACGCGCTGGGCCTGACGATCGGTCAGTTCGGCAAGGGAGTGAAGCAGGCGATCGACTGGCTCAAGCCCTCGGGTATCGACCAGATCGAAGTCGTCACGAAGAAGGAAGGCGAGCGCCCGTTCCTGCTCGTGATCCGTCAGGACACCGCTGGTCGCAATTTCGTGCAGGTTCGGCAGATCACCGATGCGGAGTTTCGCATGCAGATGGGCGTGTCGGCGCAGAAGGGAACGTCGATCCGCATCGTGACCGCGCGCGCCATTCCGCGCGCCATCAACGACGAGAATGACGACAACCGGATTTCCCAGGAAGGAATCGTCGACGGCGTCCAGCGCCGCTTTCCGTTCGTCACCGACGCGAACATCCTCGTTCACCGCGCCGGCCGCACGGCCGCCGAGGTGAACGGCTACGAAAAAAAGACGGTGGTGTTTCCCGCCGGCGCGCCGTCCACGCACGGTCCGCAGGACCGCAACGTGGCAGTTGATATCGATGACCACTCCATTCGCATCTCCGATAACGGCAAGGGCATGGACGCCGTCACGGTCTCGCGCATGTTCGTGCCGAGCCGCGGATCGAAGCAGCCGGACCCGCTGATCGGCGAGGCGGCCACGCGCGAACTGGCGAAGGTGCGCGTCGTGCACGACGAGTCGATGCCGCACCGGTTCTCGTTCTCGCGCAACAGCGAAGTCATTGTTACCGTCGACTTTCCGCCGGGCCTCCACCTTCAGGCGGCCGCGCCGGGCGGCGTCATGATCGAACTTGGCCGGTTGGCCGAAGTGCCGGAGTCCCGCGACAGCATCGTGCTGCCCGTCCCCATCCGCCCCGGAGAGCGAACCAATTTCTCCAATGGCGTGCTTCATGCCGTCGACGGGATTCTCGCGCATCCCACGCTCACGCCGGAGCAGAAGGCGACGTTCGTGAACACGATCGCCATCGGCCTCGATGGGCTTATCCAGGGCAACGCCAACAACGCGCAGGCCATTGAATCCATCCGCGCGGAGATGCAGCGCAAGCTGAAACCGCTGATCACGGCACTTCGCGAAGCCGGCACGGTCATTCTTCCGCACGATGAAACCTACGGCGCGCTGGCCGTTCCGGACGGAAAGAAAGTCCTCTTTCTTCATCCCAACCTGTTCGCCTGGTCGGGCGCGTTGGGTTTAAAAGACCTCGGGGCGGAAGTGGTGCCTGGCCTCACGCTCGGTGGCGATAGCCGAATCCCGCTCGTGGTGGTGCCGTTCCGCGAGGACCGCGTGGAACGCGCGCGGACGTTCGATCCTGACTGGCACAACCGAGACGAGAGAGACCGCCTGCCGGTGATCCGCACGGAGCGATTCATCGCGATCCCGATGCAGCTGGGCGCGCGCCTGCTCGCGCTCGCCCGTCAGCACACAAAGGGTCCGCTGTCGAAGTCGGAGAACGAGGAGTTCCTCTCGCTCATCCAGAGCGTCAACATTCTTACCGCGGAACAGGTGGTCACGAGTTACGAGGTCGGCGCGCAGCAGCAGAACGTGCAGATCCAGTTGCGGCCGGCGAGCGTGAGCGAGGGTGAAGTGGATTCGGCCGCGGTGAACGCCTTCCTCCGCCAGGCGCCCGCGGTCGCGCCGGCCACGTCAAAATCAAATCTGCCCGATGACGCATCCATGCGCGTGATTCAGCGCGGCGGGGACATTATCGATCTCAAAACCGGTGAGGTGGTGGCCACGGGCGCCACCGGGCTTTTCTATTACCCTCACGGCTACTTCTTGGTGCTGAGCGAGGGGGACTCGGCCGGCCTTTACCGCTCGGGACCGTCGGGTGTGGCGAAGATGCAGCCCGAGGGCTGGGTGGTCGTTCAGGGCGGGGGTGGGTGGGCCGGGAAAGAAAACGAGCCGCGCGATCTCCTCCGGCAGTTCTCGTCCGGCCGTGATATTGATTTCGGAAAAATTTATGGCGACGACGACGCGGTGGCGGAATCCGTCGTCGCGGCGCCCAACGA
>JBBRXR010000263.1:0-3695 GCA_038238485.1 Elusimicrobiota bacterium
CGCGGCGTGTGGATGTCCGATGACGTGGTCATGCGCGGCGGCCACCGGGAGTTCATCACCTACCATCAGGCGCGCGGCCTGGCGCGGGACGGCTGGTGGGACGTGGGACTGAAACAGGAAGACGGCCACTATCTTTTTCCCGAAGCCAACCGCGGCGACCGGTTCACGCTCGGCCGCGCTGGCCAACCCGCGTGGGTGGCCACGCGGGGCGCGCGTTCCCTCAATCGACTCCGCGGAATGGATCACCTCACGCGCCTCAATGCCATTGCTGACTGGACGCCCGAGGACCTCGTGAATCGGCTTGACGCGGAAACGCCGGTGGAGGAGGCGTCGTTCCTCACCGCCGCGCGGGTCCAGCATCTCATCTGGGGCACGAGCAAAACGCAGGCACGCGGCGGAGACGCGCGCTTCGACCTAGATGCGTTGCCCGAGCGCACCGCGCAGGTGATTTCGTGGTTCGGCACCGAAGGGGTGGATAACGCCCGGGTGACCGCCACCGGCCGCGGGCTGGTGGGATCGCTGGCGCTTCGCTTTCGCTGGGATGACGAGCGCGGGGAAGGCGTCCAGGTGGTGATCGCGGGCGACGCCGTCACCGTGCAGGAACGGCGCGCCGGGGAAGGCCGCACGCTGCTGCGCCTCCCGCGCGCCGTGCGCAAAGATTTCACCGTCACCGCCACCGTTCAGGGCGCCACGCTCGAGGTTTCTGTCGACGGTGGGAAGAACGCATTGGTCGCGTTGGCCGCGGCCGGCACCGAGCGCGGATTTTTCCAGATCAATGTCTTTGACCGCATCCGCGACGTCGCCCGGGTAAAAGGGCTGAGCTTGGCCTATGAGCCGCTATGAAGCGTCTGGGGTTGATTTTCTTCGCCGCTCTTTGGGTCAGCGCGGCCGCGCAGGCGGCCCCTTCTCCGGAGGTCCTGAAAAAGGCCAAAGAAGCCTTTAAGAAAGGGGACTACGACGCCGCCACGGCGCTTTACGAGCGGATCGCTGAGAGCGATCCGCGTATCGCCATGTGGGCGTTTTGGAACATGGGACGGGTGGCGCGGGCGCGGGCGGCTGCGGAAGCCGTGTTGCGCGAAACACCGGAGGACAAGGAGGCCACCCGCATGCTCTCGTGGTCACTGTTGGCCGAGCACCGCGACGAGATTCTCGACCTGCAGGCGCAGGCCCGGGCCGCCTATCAGTCCGGCAACGCGGAGAAAGGCATCGAGGCCCTGCAGCGCATCACCACGCTCTCCCCGGACAACATTCTGGTTTCGCGCGATCTGATGTGGTCGCTATGGAATTTGAAGCGTCACGATGAAGCGAAGGCCGTGGCCGAAAAAATTCTGGTCCTGCATCCGGATGACCGCGAAGCCGAATCACTGATCCGCAAGCATGACAGTCTTCCCGTCGCGCCCGTCCGCGTACGGAGCGTTGAGTCCGCAGAGGCGCGACGCCGCAAGGAGGATCGGCTGCACGCGCGCGCCCTCTATGCCCAGGGCCGTTACGAGGAGGCCGAAACGGCGCTCCGCCGCCTGCTCGACGAAAAGTCGGACGAGCCTGCGTTGTGGTACCAGCTGGGCCGCACGCAGATGGCGCTCAAAAATTACCACGACGCCATCGTATCGCTCGAGCGCAGCCTCAAGCTTGATCATGCGCAGCCCGATGTCGCCGCGGCGCTCGGCAAAAGCTACGTCGGCTCGCGCGATCTGAAAAAAGGTGTCGTGTACCTGGAGGAAGCGGTGCGCACTGAGGGCGTCGTGAAGAAGAACGCGCTGCCCAACCTCGCGAAGGCGCTGTTTTACGAGGGCGATTACCGCCGGTCCTACCAGGCCTGGGGCCAGGCCGCCGAAGCCAACGGCAACCGCGCCGATTACCGCTTCCGCGAAGCCGAAGCGCTCTTTTACGCGGGCGACAAGGAAGAGGCGCTCAAGCGTATGCGGACGCTTCTCGAAAGTAGCAACGAACCTCTCTCCGCCAAATTTCTCATCGACAACGCGCTGGCGCGCCACGACAACGAAACCGCTATCACGCTGCTGGAAAGCGCCACGAAAGAATTGTCAGCATCCGTGGCCCGCGACGTGCTGCGGCTTTCCAACCTTTACCTCGTGGTCAGCAAACCGCAGAAGAGCCTCGAGCTGATGGACCGCTGGACGCGTTTGTATCCGTCGGACGTGCCGGCACTTTTGGCGCGCGCCTCGGTGCTGCGTCAGATGGAACAACTGGCGGAGGGCGCGCGCGCCTATGAAGCCGTTCTCGAACGCAACCCCGCGATTGTGGAAGCCTGGGTGGGCTTGTCGGACTGCCGTTTTGGCGCCAACGACCCGGTCGGGGGACTTCAGGCGCTTCGAACGGCGCGCGAGGTGGCGCCGAGAGATCCGATGCTGCTTCGTCGGCTGGCACGGCGTCTGGCGGAAACCGGCGCCATCGACGAAGCGCGCCGCTTGATTTCCGCGTGGATCGAAAAGAACGCCGGCGCGCCCACGCTGCCCATTCTTCTTTATCACGGTCTCACGTCCGTCGACGGCGCGCCCATGCTCGCGTACCAGGAGCATATGACGGTGAAAAGCTTCACCGACCAGATGGCCGCGCTGTCCCAAGCGGGCTTCCACGCCATCACCATCGATCAGGCGGCCGCGTGGATGGCGGGAAAAGGCGGGCTGCCCGAGAAACCTGTGTTCATCACATTCGACGACGCCCGCATCGACGGCTTCGCGAACGCCGACCCGGTGCTGGAGAAGTTCAACCTCAGGGCCACCATGTTCGTGCCGCTCGACAACGTGGAAGCGCAAAGCGCCATCGGTTTCGCCACCTGGGACACGATCGAGCACTATCGCGCGACCGGCCGCTGGGACATTGAATCGCACGGCGCCAACGCGCATTCCCACATTCCGATTTCCGAAGACGGACGCGAGGCGCTCTCGCTGGTGATGCCGCGCTGGCTGGACGCCGAGGGGCGTTCCGAGACGACAACAGAGTGGCGGCTGCGCGTGGAATCCGATCATGCGACCAGCCGCCGCGTGATTGAAGAGCGCACGGGCCGACGGCCCATTGGCTTCGCCTACGCCGAAGGCCAGTACGGCCAGCGCAGTGATTCGCCGGCCGCAGTGGCGCTGAACGTGGCCGCGGTGAAAAAATACTACGGCCTCGCTTTTATTCAGGACGATTTTGGCGTGAGCGCGCGTACGGAAGATCCGTTGTTCCTGCGGCGCGTTGAGCCGGACAATGCGTTGACCGGCGCGGACCTGCTGGCCCGGCTCGCCGCCGCCAACCCCGTGTACCTCATGATGCGCGACGCGATCATGGTGGAGCTTCGCGACCACCGCCCCGCCGCGGCCCGCGCTTGGCTCGAGCGACTTCGCGCCGCCGGCGCCCCCGACGCGATTCTGCTTCCTGAAGAAGCGCGCGTGGCTTTCGCGAGCGAGGACTACGCCGCCGCGCAACGCCTCGCGCGCCTGGCGCTCGTCGCGGGTCCCGACACGTCGATGGATCGGATCTTGAACGACATCGACGATCACATGCGCGTCACCTGGCGCCCGGGTTTTTCATATGAGCGCGACAGCCAGGGCCGCGACAGCTGGGACCAGCATCAGGAACTCGAGGCGCCGCTCTCCGCGCGCCTGAGCCTGGTTGCCTCGCAGCGCTTTGAACGTCACCGTGAACGGGGCACCAGCGATGTGGATGAGCTTGCTTTGGGCGCGGGCGTGGCCGCC
>JBBRXR010000264.1:0-3686 GCA_038238485.1 Elusimicrobiota bacterium
AAGGCGCTCGGCGCCGCCGCCGCGGTCGTGAACGTCCAGCTGTAGTCGGCCGCAAGCGTGTCCTCGGTGATGATGCTCTCGGTGTGGCCGGAGCCGTGGCGATTGATGTGCTCGATGGCTTCCTGAATGGTGTCGACGATCTTGATGGAAAGGATGAGGTCGTGATACTCGGTGTCCCAGTCGTCCTCGGTGGCTTCTTTCGCCTGGGACACAAGGCCGCGCACACGGTCGTCCCCGCGCATCTCCACGCCGGCGCGCAGGTATTCGCCTGCCAGCTTCGGCAGCATGTCCCACATCATGTATTCGTGGATGAGGAGCGTCTCCATGGCGTTGCACACGCCCGGACGCTGGACCTTCGCGTTCACGGCTATCTTCACCGCCTTGTCCATGTCGGCGAACTTGTCGATATAGACGTGGCAGACGCCCTTGCCGTGGCCGAGCACCGGGACGCTCGCGTTGGCGCGCACCGACTTGATCATCTCCTCGGAACCGCGCGCGATGATGAGGTCGACGAAACCGTTGAGTTTGCCCAGCACTTCGATGCTGCGGCGGTCGCCCGGCGGCAGGAACTGGACAGCGTCGGCCGGAAGTCCCGCGGCCGCGAGCGATTTCGAAATGATGTCGACCAAAAGCTGGTTGGAGTGGACGGCCTCGGAGCCGCCGCGCAGAATGACCGCGTTGCCGGACTTGAGGCACAGCGCGCCCGCTTCCGCCGTCACGTTCGGACGGGACTCATAAATGATGCCGATGACGCCGAGCGGAACGCGGATCTGTTTGATCTTCATTCCGTTGGGGCGCGTCCACTCGCGCATGAGTTCGCCGGTCGGGTCCGCGAGGTGCGCAATCTCCTGCACGCCTTCGGCCATGGCCTTCACGCGCTCGGGCGTGAGCGTGAGGCGGTCGAGCAGCGCTTTGGACAGTCCGCTTTTCTCGCCCGCCAAGACGTCTTTCTGGTTCGCGGCCACAATAGCGTCACTCGAGGCGATGATCGCGTGGGCGATCGCGTGAAGGGCGCGGTTCTTCGCGTCGGCGTCAGCCAGGGCCAAAGCCCGGCCCGCCGCGCGCGCCTTGCGCCCGATCTCGGTGACCTGTTCGGTGAGGTTGTCTTTTTCCATTTCAGTGGTGGCCATCAGGAATTTTTAGAGAGAATCTGCCGAAGGACGTAGGGCATGATTCCGCCGTGGCGATAGTACTCGATCTCCTTGGGGGTGTCGATTCGCAGGACCGCCTTGAACTCGCGCGTCTGGCCGTTCGCCGTGGTGCGCACCGTCACCTTTTTCAGCGGCCTGAAATCGTCTTCAATACCCTCGATATCGAAGGTTTCTTCGCCGGTAATGTCGAGCGTCGCGGCGTTATGGCCGTCCTCGAACTGAAGCGGAAGAACGCCCATCATCACGAGGTTGCTGCGATGAATGCGCTCGTAGCTCTCCGCCAGGACGGCGCGGATGCCGAGCATCCGGGTGCCCTTGGCCGCCCAGTCGCGCGACGAACCGGAACCGTATTCCTTGCCCGCGACGATGATCAGCGGCACTTTCTCTTTCTCATACGCCATCGCCGCTTCGTAAATGGACGTGACGTTCCCCTGGGGTAGCTTGCGCGTGACGCCGCCTTCGGTGCCCGGCGCGAGCAGGTTCTTCAAACGCGTGTTGGCGAACGTGCCGCGGATCATGACTTCATGATTGCCGCGACGCGCGCCGTAGGAATTGAAGTCGGCTTTCTTCACGCCGTTGTCGACGAGGTACTTGCCGGCCGGGCTGTCGAGGGCGATGGAACCTGCGGGTGAAATGTGGTCGGTGGTGACCGAGTCCCCGAGCAGCGCCAGCACGCGCGCCTGACGGACGTCACGGACGTTCGCGGGCGTGCGCGGCACGTTCTCGAGGAACTGCGCGCGGCGGATGTACGTGGACTTTGCGTCCCACGCGAACGTCGCCCCCGTCGGGGCCGGGACGGCCTTCCACGGCGCGTCTCCTTCGAACACCTGCCCATACTGCCGGGCGAAAAACTCGGAGCGCACGGCTTTGCGCGTGGCGTCCTGAACTTCGGCGTTCGTCGGCCAGATGTCTTTCAGGAAAACGTCCTTTCCATTCTTTCCGACGCCGAGCGGTTCCGTCGTGAGATCGAGATCGATCTTCCCGGCGAGCGCGTAGGCCACGACGAGCGGCGGGCTCATGAGGTAATTCGCGCGCACCATCGGATGAATGCGTCCTTCGAAATTGCGGTTGCCCGAGAGCACCGAGGCGACCACGAGCTCTTTTTCCTTGATGCCCCTCTCGATATCATCGGGAAGCGGACCGGAGTTGCCGATGCAGGTGGTGCACCCGAAGCCGACGAGGAAGAAGCCGAGGTTCTCGAGCGACTCGAGCACGTTCGCGGCCTTCAGATAATCGATGACGACCTTCGAACCCGGCGCGAGGCTCGTCTTCACCCATGGCTTGGATTTGAGGCCGAGCGCCGCCGCTTTCTGGGCGAGCAGGCCGGCCTGAACGAGGACGCCGGGGTTGGACGTGTTCGTGCAGCTCGTGATGGCGGCGATGACGACGGAACCGTCATTGAGCGCGTTCGGGTTCACGTGATGCGCCGTGTCGGTCGTCGGCTTCGCGGTGACGCCCACCGGGCCTTCGCTGGCCATCTTGGCCGGCGTGGAGAGCGCCGGGGCGGCGACGCCCGCGACGACCGGAGCGGCCGTTTTCTTGACGAGCGACGGCAGCGCGGCAAGGAACGAAGACTTCGTGTCGGCGAGGTTCACTCGATCTTGGGGTCTCTTCGGTCCCGCGACGCTCGCGCCGACCGTTGAGAGATCGAGCTCGAGCGTGTCGGAGAACGCCGGGTCGGGCGTGGCGTCGGTGCGGAACAGGCCCTGCTCCTGGCAGTAGGAGCGGGCGAGCTCGATGGTCTCGGCCGGGCGCGCGGAGAGTTTCAGATAGGCGAGGGTCTCTTCGTCGACCGGGAAAAAACCGACGGTAGCGCCGTATTCGGGCGCCATGTTGGCGATGGTCGCGCGGTCCGGAAGCGATAGGGCGGAAAGGCCGGTGCCGTAGAACTCCACGAATTTTCCCACGACGCCTTTCTTGCGCAGCATCTGTGTGACGGTGAGAACGAGGTCGGTGGCCGTCGCGCCTTCGGGCATGCGGCCCTTGAGCTTGAAGCCGACGACCTCGGGAATGAGCATGGACACGGGCTGGCCGAGCATCGCGGCCTCGGCTTCGATGCCGCCCACGCCCCAGCCCACGATGCCCAGCGCGTTGATCATGGTGGTGTGCGAGTCGGTGCCGATGAGCGTGTCGGGGAAGGCGAACCCGTCGCGGGTGTAGATCACCTGGCCGAGATATTCGAGGTTAACCTGGTGCACGATGCCGGTGCCCGGCGGCACCACGCGGAAATTGCGCAGCGAGGACTGTCCCCACTTCAGGAACGAATAGCGCTCGCGGTTGCGGCTGTACTCGAGGTCGACGTTCTCCGAGAAGGCGTTCGGTCCGCCGAAGCGGTCCACTTGCACGGAATGGTCGATGACCAGGTCCACGGCCTGCAGCGGATTGATGGCGGCCGGATTGCCGCCCAGCTCCGCGACCGCGTCGCGCATGGAGGCCAGGTCGACGACACAAGGCACGCCCGTAAAGTCCTGAAGGATGACGCGGGCGGGCATGAAAGAGATTTCCTGGTCGCTGGGCCGGGAGGCGTCCCAGGTG
>JBBRXR010000265.1:0-3659 GCA_038238485.1 Elusimicrobiota bacterium
CATGCCGAGGAACGTTCCCGCAAGCACGAGCGCGGCGACGGGAATGCGCAAGAAGCTCATCGGGCCCCCGCCGGTGTCGGGATAAAGAGATTCGAACGGGACGGGCTCGATGGGCGCCAAACCGAGTTCGAGGGCTTCGAGGATCGCCCAGATCAGCAGGCCGGCGAGGACGGCCCAGAATACGATCTGCCCGATCTGCGTATCGCCCCCCTGCACGAGCCCCTGCGGAACCAGCTCCATGCGCAGCCACAGAATCACGCCCGTCCAGAACGCGGCGAGACCGAACCGGATCCATCGCTCGTAGGAGAGGCGCGGTTCAATGAAAATGGGGTTGGCGTTGGCGCGCGCCTGCGCGACGAGCGCGCCGGGAAGAAGACCGCTGAACACGCCCGAGCTCACGAAGCGGATGGAGACGTCGACGCACCAGTGGATCAGCGCTCCGATGTAGGCTCCGAGATAACCGAGGACCTCATAGGACCGCGGATCGCCCTCGATCTCGAGCATTTTTCGTTTGTGACCGGCGTCGGGAACCCGCAGCTTGGAGTACCAGCGCATCTGCTTGAAGCCCATGACGAGCGCCGTGGCGACCATCCAGATGAAGATGCCGAAACCGATGATGCCTTCGTCCTGCCAGCTCTCAAGGTATTCGTCCTCCGCGTGATCGGTTTCCGTGTTCGATCGCGCTTCGAGCACGATGATGTGCGGCCGCCGGTAAGCGGGATAGATGACCTTGAACGTGCCCACGCCATTGCCGAGAAGCGGCTCGGTCCGGACCATTTCCCATGTGGATATCCAGGTGAAAAGGCGGAAGCTCACCGACGTGAGGCGCGTTTTCGCGAACTGAAGCACCACGGCGCCCATGCTGATGATGAAGAACACCAGCACGCCGTAAATCATCTTCTTCAGGTTCCACGGCGGTTTGAGCAGGAGAGCGATGGTGACGATCGCGGCGATGGCGGCGAGCAGCGTCGGGATCCAGAGAATCTGGAATCCGATCTGCGTCACCTGCCCGCGAAGCATCGGCACGACGAAAGCGAAGACCATCGCGACGATGAGAAGGGTGAACAGCGCGCCGAGGCCGAGCAGAAATGGCATGTACGTGCGGCCTTCGACGATCCGCTCTTCGAAGTGAAGGAAGTACTCGAAGATCAGCCAGACGGTGACCGCGAGCGCGGCGGTGAAGCCCACCCAGGCGCCCTTGGTCTCCGTTGAATAGAGGTTCAGGAACAGCAGGGCGAACAGAATCAGGAACAATGGCAAACTTCCCGACTGGCTCGTCTTCCAGAACGCGAAGAATAAAAACAGGCCGAGCAGCACGAGGATGAGCCCCCCCACGAGGATGCCGTAGGACGGATCGAACCCACCAAAGAGTCCCAAAACCATCTTATCGAGCAGGAGGCAGACGACGCCCGTGATGCCGAGAAGAATGAAGGGGCGCATCAGCGATCCCTTCCCGCGCAGGACCGAGGCCAGCAGGAGCGGCGTGAGGATCACCAGGAAATTGCCGTAGAAATTCGGATTGCCGAAGGTGGAGAACACGCGCTTGGAAAAGGCCTGCCGCCAGATGAACGGGTCGATGCCGGCCCGAGCGATGTCGAAAAAGCGCGAGTCGAGAAACTGGATGAGGCCATACCCGACCGTGACGAGCGCAGCCGCCATCAGCCAACGCCACAGCCGCGTCATGCGCTCGCGCGACCCCATCTCGGCCACCGTGATGAGCGAAATCATCATGTAGAAAACGCGACGGGATGTCTCCTCAAACGCCCACGCCTTGAACGGCGAGTGGAACCAGGCGACAATCCCCGATGCCATGTAGGCCAGGAACGGGGCGACGTAGAGAAAATCTTTCTTCGTAAACGGAAGGCGACCTTCCGTGACAATCTTCAGTCCCCACACGCCCATGAGGAAGAGGGTGCCGATCTGGGTGAAGGTGATCTTCACCTGGGCGGAGTCGTACGTCTTTAAATAAAAGGAGACCGTGACGAGGAAAAAGAGGAGCGGCAGGCCATAGGCCAGCAGGCGCGAACAGATATACGCAATGTGCTGTTGCGGAGAAAGTCGTTGGGAAGTGGGCGTTGCAGGCATGTCCGCGAGAAATAAATCATTTTTGAGGGGTGTTGGCTAACCGGAGTGTGGGCAACAAGGGCGCGGTTGCTCTCGCCGCGCGCCTTCTGCTACCATGACGACCTTCCCGCAGTCGTACCCAATTTTAGGAGTCGTGGTGTAGCCCGGTTAACACGCTGCCCTGTCAAGGCAGAGATCGCGAGTTCAAATCTCGTCGACTCCGTTTCTTTTATCCCGCCAGAAGTTCCGTCGCGATCACCGGTTTGCTGATGCCGGGAAGAACCAGAGGGTTGTTCAAGCCGAACCGGAATGTATCCCCGAGCAGCGCCACCGTCTCCGGCCCCAGATAAATTTTCCCGGGCGGCGCCTCGTTTACCAGCCTTGCCGCCAGGTTCACCGCGTGCCCGATCACGCTGTACTCGGCGCGGTCGGACGTTCCCAGGCATCCCGCCACCACTTCCCCCGTGTTCACGCCAATGCCGATGCGAAGCGGCACGAGGTTTTTCCGCTTCCGGTCGCTCGCCAGTTCCTCCACGGCGTCTCGCGCGCGAAGCGACGCGCGCGCGGCCGCCTCGGCATGCCGCTCGTTCGGCAGGGGCGCGCCGATAAGCGCGAGGATCCCGTCGCCAATGAACTTGTTCACGATTCCCCGCTCGCCGGACACGGCGGTCGTGATGCGCGCGAAGATTTCGTTGAGCACGGCGACCACTTCCTCCGGAGGCACCGATTCGGAGAAGCTCGTGAACTCGCGCACGTCGGCGAAGAGAATCGTCATCGTTCGACGCTCGCCGCCCTCCAGCACGGCATTCCGATTGTTGAGAAGAAACTCCGCCACCTCCGGCGTCACGAACTGGCCGAAGAGATCCTTCACGCGGTTCATCCGCGTCAGCTCGAGGTAGGCCTCATTGAGCTCGGCCCGCAGCGCCTTCTCTCGTGCGAGCTCACGCGACAGCCGCCGTTTCTCGAGGCATCGCTGAACGCTGACGGACAGGGCTTCCAGCAGGATGGGTTTGACCAGGTAGTCGTAGGCCCCGTAGCGGATGGCCTCGATCGCCGAGTCCATTTCGGGCGCGGCCGTCATGATAAGGACATCGGCGCTGCCGGTCTCCCGGACCTTCTTGAGAAGTTGGATGCCGCCCACTTTTCCGGGCATGTTCAGGTCGGTGATGACGAGGTCCCAATCGTCGGCCAGGATAAGGGCGGCCTCGTCGCCGCTGGGAGCCGTCGCCACGGAGTGGCCTTCGCTCGTCAGGCGCCGAACGATCAGGTTAAGGATCTGGGGCTCATCGTCGACCGCGAGAATTTTTGCCATTAAAGGCTGAAAAGAAACGTGGCGCCCTTGCCAGGTTCCGACTCCGCCCAGAGTCGGCCTCCGTGCCGCGTGATCACGCGGTGCACGGTGGCGAGCCCAATCCCCGTTCCTTCAAAATCGGCGGCGTCGTGAAGACGCTGAAAAGGGCGGAATAGCTTGTTCGCGAACGCCATGTCGAAACCGGCGCCGTTGTCCTGAATAAAGTGGGCCATCTTTCCGCTGCCGAGAACGCGCTTTCCGAAGATGATTTTGGCGTCGCGCTCTTTCGATGTGAACTTCCACG
>JBBRXR010000266.1:0-3656 GCA_038238485.1 Elusimicrobiota bacterium
ACCACCAAACCGCCCAATACCAGATTGGTAATGGACGAGAAAAGAATCACCAGCGAATAAATATTACGCTGCTGCAGGTCGGTCAGCACGACGACAATCTTGACGAATCCACTCCATCCCCGTCAAGGTCTTTCCACAGGGTTATCCACACAATTCACATTCAGTTGTAGAGAAAAAGCGAAGTTATCCACCGGCTTTTCCCCATCATGCACAGGAAATTGGACCGCGGGCGCGAAAACGACGGAGGGAGGCGGGGTTTACTGGAAGAAGATGCGGCCACCGGGCGAGGAGACATAGCCGGAGCCACTGTTTTCGATATGAATGCCGCCATCGCGGCCTTCCCATGAAATTGATCCGTTCGCGTTGCGATCGGTGCTGAAGCCGAGGTTGATGGCGGAGGTCGCCGGCGGCGTTCCTCCGGTGCCCGAAGCGGACGCCGAGCCATCGGTGAGGCCTTCGAAAACACATCGGCTTCCGCCGGGATTGAGCCCGAAGGTCAGCGCGTAGCCGGAACCGCTGAGCGTGGAGTTGCCGTTCAACCGGAGCGTGGAGGTCACAACCCCGGAGCTTTCCAGCACCAGCGTGAGGTTTTCGGTGATGGTCGGGAAGACAGCGGACCCGCCCGTTCCCGTAATGATCACAGACTTGAGCGTGGTGGACGAGGAGCGCATGGAGACCGGATCGAATGTCGCGCTCGTGTCGTCCTTGAATTCGAGGGTGTAAGTGACGGCGCCGTAATGCGTTTCGTGCACCGTGAAGGAATATTTCGAGGCGACAGGGCCGGTGAGTTCGCTGAAATCCGCATTGGTCCGGCCGAATTTGTTGATCACGGGCACCACGATGCCGAGCATGTCCCGCTTGAGGAGGAAGTATTGCCGCGCCGCTTCGGCCGGAATCACCACTTCCTGCGTTCCCACCACGTAGCCATCCAGGACCTTGTTGGGTTCGCGCTTGCGTTCACAGCTGGCCAGCGAGACGACGGCGATCAGGAGAAGGGCGGCTCTCTTCATGACTGCACGTCCGGTTTGCGCGGCTTGAGGCGGTAGGAAAGGCGGAATCGGAGCTCATAGTCGCCTGCGCCGCGCTCGAGGTTGAAGCTGGTGTGGCTTTCGTCCAAAAGTCCGAAAGCGACGCCGGACCCGATATTCCACCCGGCGTAGGTCCAGGTGAGGCCGACCAGCGCATCGGCGGCGGTGCCGTTCGACTTCGCCTCCGGGAGGCCGGCCACGCGCTGCTTGCCCACGGCGTAGTAGGCGGCTTCTGTGAGCAGAGCAATGTGCCAATGAATCGGGATTTCGGCGGCCAGGCTGGTCTCAAAAATGTCCGCCGGGTCCACGCGGTATTTGGGGCCGCCCTTGATGCCGAGCGCGGAGAAGTAATCGTTGCGGAAAAGGTAGCCGACGTTCAGTTCCAACGGCACGCGCAGCGGCAGGTGGAAGAGCGCTTTCACCTCGTAGTCGTCGCCGCGGGCGATGGCCAGCTCCTGGCTGCCTTCCTCGCCGAGGGCGTGGTGGTAGACGAACTGGAGGCCAAAATTGTCGTGAAACGCGTACTTGAGCTCGGGGCTGAAGAGCGAGGTGCGGCTGCCCTTGTAATCGGCCGCCGGTGTCTGCAGGCGCTGGGAGAGGAAGCTCATCTGCACGCCGGCGTCGAGTCGATTGGTGACGCCGATGCGCGCTTCAAAAGGGATGTTCGCGGTCTCGTAGGTTAACTTCGGATCGCGGAATTCGTCGTGGCGGTAGGACGCGGCGAAGCCGGATTCAAACATCAGGCTCCCGAGCGGCGCCACCGGTTCGGTGATGAGCGGGTGCGCGACGACAGGAGCGGCGAGCGCGGAAAGAAGCGTGAGCGCCACGGCGGCGCGGGAAACGGAACGCGGGTTCATTCGTCTCTAAATACAAAATCCGGGAAGGTTTGGCTGGAAGCTACGACGGAAGGAAGCGCGGGGGCGGGCTAGACGGCGTACTTGAGGCGGGTCGGCATCGTAAAGCGTCCGGCGAAGGCGTCGAGGATCTGCACGAGAAGTTCACTGAACATCACGGGCTTCTCGATGAGGCCCTGGGCGCCCGCGTCGGCCACCTTCTTCAGGCTGCTCCTGTCGGCGAAGGCGGTGATGATGAGCACCGGCGTGTGAGAAAAGCGGTTGTCATCGCGCATCTTGGCGCACATGGTCAGGCCATTCATGCCGGGGAGCATCAAGTCCAGAAGGATCAGATCGGGCGAGTTGGTTTTGAGGAGATCGAGGCCTTTTTCGGCGCTGCGCGCTTCGAGGACGATGAAGCCTTCCCCGCGCAGGGAAAAACTAAGGAAGGACATGACTGATTCATCGTCATCGATGACCAGGATCTGCTTCGGAAGGTTAGTGTCCGCGAGAGCCATGGGAAAGTGTAAAGGCGGATTCCAGGCTCTTCCAGAGCGGACTTGAAATATCCGGAAGTCGGGAACGACGCGTGAATCGCGCCCGGATCCCGTTTTTTCGTCGGAAAGAGAGAATTGGCCTTGCGGGACGTTGAGATTCAGCCGGATGCCACCGCCCTGTCGCGGGTTTGTCACGGCGCGCGCGCCGCCGTGCCGACGGACCTCGTGACTGGGACGCCCGCTCTTTTTCCTTATATACTTGCCAGCGCGGACGCCGCGCGTCCAATAAAAAATGTCCGACCCCATCCATTTATCGATCATCGTTCCGGCCTACCGTGAGGAGAAACGCATTCTCCCCACCCTGCAGAAGATCGAGACCTTCCGCCGAATCAAACCTTTCCGCTCCGAGGTCCTCGTGGTCGACGACTGCTCGCCCGACGGCACCTGCCGCGTGGTGGAGGAGTTCATGGCCGGTAAAACCGGGTACCGGTTGCTGCGCAACGAAAAGAACCTGGGCAAGGGCGGCTCGGTGCGCCACGGCATGCTCGCCGCCGAAGGCCGCTACCGCCTCTTCAGCGACGCGGACCTTTCCACGCCGATCGAAGACGCTGATGGCTTCTTCAACTATTTCGAAGGCGCGGTCGACAGTGCTAAGTACGACGTCGTCATCGGCTCGCGCCGGGTCGCGGGCGCGCGGCTCGTCCAACGCCAGCCGCTGCACCGCGAGGCGTCCGGCCGCATCTTCAGCCTTCTCGTGCGCGCCCTGGCCGTGCCAGGCTTCTACGACACGCAGTGCGGTTTCAAGATGTTCACCGCCGAGGCCGCCGAACAGATATTCAAGCGTCAGACCATCCCCGGATTTGGTTTCGACGTTGAAATCCTCTTCATCGCTCTCAACGTGCTCGGGTATAAAATAAAAGAGGCGCCCGTTCATTGGGAGGACTCCCCCGCCACGACCGTGCGCCTCTTTCGAGACTCAACGCGGATGTTCCGCGATTTATTAACGATTAAGAAGAATCACGAGAAGGGGATTTACCGGTAAGCCGGTTTCCTTTCCTTCCCTCAGTCATTCCTTCCGTTTATCCCCCGTACTTGTAGCGAACGTTCACGCCGACGATGTGGATGATAGCGGAGTACTTTCCGCTTATATCCGATGCCGCAGTTCCAGTGGCCGCCTGGCCGATGGAGTTGTTGATCTTCGTGTTGAGGTAGAAGAGTGGGTTGTAAATGCCATCGACTGACCACGCACCCTTGGTGTAGGAGGGGCCGAAGCTGATCCCGATTTTGTTCATGTCCGG
>JBBRXR010000267.1:0-3642 GCA_038238485.1 Elusimicrobiota bacterium
CCGGGGGTGAATCCGTAGAAGGAGAATTTCTGAAGCGCGGCGTCGTGGGACGCGGCAACCTCGCCCCGACGGCTGACGAAGAAAAGAATTTTCTGATTGGCGAGGGCCTGACGGTAGGAATCGACGGCGGTCTTCGCCTTGAGGCGGCCCGCATCCACCTCGCGTTGAACGATCCGCCGGATCGCCGCGCGAATCAGCAACGGCTGCTTGGGTCCCAGCGCGCCCTCCACGATGAGCGACGAGACGTCCTTGGGGAGGTCGGCACGAACAGCCTCGATGCGCGCCACATCGGCGGCGAGGACGGTGCGGCAAGCGCTGATCTCGTCATCGGGCGACAGCGGGGCGGACAGCAACGTTTTGGCGAGCGTCACGGGGCTCAGCGAATAGAACGGTCCTGCCTGGAAGCGGCTCGCTTCCCCGGCCTGGAAAAGGACGTGGACGACTTCTCCATTGAGAACCTTCGCGTCGGCTTCTGGCGACGCGGCGGTCGACAGGTTCACCACATCGGCCTTGGCGACGCCCACCGGCACGTCGAGAATTCCCTGCGGATCAAAAATTGGGTTCGGGCCGTGCGTGCGCACGAAGAGCTCCGCCTCGGCCTTTTTTCCGTCCCGAAGGAGGCGGCCGAGCGCGGCGGCCTCATGGTCGGCGAGCGACTCCTGGAGCTCGCTCACCTGGGCCTTCTCAAAGTTCTCAAGCGAGGCGAAGGCCGGAGCGCCGCGAAGGAGGCGGCGAAATCCGAGCCAGCGGGGCTCGGGAATCGGGGAATTCCACATGAGGCGGGAGGTCTCCTTTTTTGAGGGCAGGGCGTTGGGCGGCGTTCGATCCATGGTCATCAGTACGCGAGCCTCAGGCGGGAGTTTTTAGCAAAGATCGGGCGGCAATAAAAAAGCCCCCGCCCGGGCCCTCTCATTCCCGGACGGAGGCGTGAAGCGTTTCGCGAAGTGTTAGGCGGAGAGCTTTGCCATGATCTCCGTCATGATGTCGTTCGTCAGGCTGCCCGCGCGCCGCAGCGGCGTGAGCGCTTCGAAAAGCGTCACGAGCGCGTTGAGCACGTCTTCGCCGTCCTGGTAATGCGAGAAGGCGAAGGTCGCGAGAGCGAGGTGCGGAATTCCCTGGATCGGAACGAACCGGGCGCCCGTGAAGCCCGCGTTCTCACGCGAGAGAATCACGGTGTTCTGGTCGGTCAGGTTGGCCTGAACGCCCGAACCGAAGAGGCTGCGAACGTCGGTGACCGGGCCGCGGGACGGCGAAACGATGTAGGTCACGCCTTCCACCTGCTGGTTCGAAAGCCGGACGAGGCGCTCGAGGCGGGCGACGGTCGCGCCGTCACCGGTGGCTGAGTAGAAGACCACCTGGGCCCCGGGCTTGAGCTGGTCCTTTACGCGCTGGTGGAGGCCCGAGATCAGGTCCACGAAGCCCTGCGTCTGTTGGTCGTCGATGGCGCCGAGCTCCAGGCTGTCGGCATCGATGGCCACGTAATTGGGGATGTCCGTTGACGTTGGCTTCAGTCCGTCGGCGTTGAAGGCAGCGTTGAGGCCTGCCACGAAGCGGCGCGTGGCCTCACCGAGCTGCGCGAACTGCGCCTGCGGGTTGAGGAACGGAACGTCGGGGCGGTCCGCGGCGCCGCTGATACCGAAGAGAAGGACGCCGGGGATGAACAGCGCGATGGCGCCGAGCACGTAGGCGAGGATCTCGTTCAAGAAGCGGAATACGGCATTGGTCGCGGGAAACTGGAGACGGCCGAGATGCACGATTTCATGGCGGAGCGCGACGTACAGGACGGCGCTTCGAATGAGGCCCGTGAGGCCGGTCGAGGCCTTGAGGAGGCCGGTGCCGACGTAGAGGGTGCGCGTGGCGGGATCAACCTCGGCGAGAATGCCGGGGCGGACCACGACGGTGATCACGTCGGTCGCCGAGCGTTTGGCCGCGGCCGCGAGATCGGCCACCGCCTGCACCCGGGACGCGCTGAAGCGCGGGTCGGAAGCGATCGACGCGAGCGTCGAGCCTTCGGGAACGTCCACCGAGGCGCGGGCCACAAGGGCGCTGATAATGCCGAAGCCGGTGAGCGCGGCGGCCGCGAGGCCGAGCACGAAGCTGACGTAACCCGCGGCGGCATCGAGGCCGAGCGGCGCGTTGCCGAAAGACAGATAGAAGGCCGCGAAGAGAATGGCGCCAAGAACCAGCGGCACGGCAGCCGAGATCGGCTGCGTCGGACGACGCGCGCGGTTGGCCTGCGTGGTCGCGATCACCTGCTCGGCGATGGCGCGGAACGCCGGCTCGTTGTCGCGGCGCGCGGCCGTTTCGAGGGCCTGGCGGAATTCGTTGGGCTGTTTGACCTCAAAGCGGATGGCGTCGGAGACGCTGTCGGCGCGATCGGCGGCCGAGGGGGCGACCACTTCGGCTCGGGTGTTGTTGAACACCATGCCGTAGCTGGCACCGTCCGGGTAAACGGCGGCGCCCCACTGGTATTCGACCGACTTGCCGTCCACCTCGCGCTTCACTTTGTTGCCGCGAACGGTAAGGACGAGCGGAGCGCGTTCGAGCGAAGCGACGCGCTCGAGAGCGGCGGGCTTGACGGCCGTAATGGCCGAGTTCACCCACACGCCGGCACGGTCCGTGCGGAACTTGCCGCCGGTCTTGTACTGCGTCTGGTTGCCTTCGACGAAGACGGTGCCGCGCGGGCGATTATCGCTCGCCGGAATGCCGGCGTAGGCCTTGAAGTCGGCTGAGAGCTGGCCGTTCACGGGGACGGGAAGCAGGCCGCCCTTTTGACCCGACGAGCTGTTGTCGGCGAGCTCGGCGACGTACTCCTGATTGCCTTTGAAGAAGCGCGCGAGAATGTACTGGATGCGCTCGGGACGCGTGGACCAGCCGTCGCGCCACGGATGCAGCAGCGAGATCTGGTGGTGCAGGAGCACCTGGCCGTTCGACGCGAGTACGCGGTTGAGCGAAGCGCCGCCCTGGTGGCGCTGGCCGTTGTTGTCGAGCACGTAATAGGAATTTGGCTGGTTGTGCGTGATCTCGAGCTCGAGGTGACCGTACGGAACGTCCGTCACGGCGCCTTGAAGAGCGAGGTCGTCCTGTTTGACGAGGGCGCCCGACTGGAAGCCGAAACCCTTGCCGGTGCGCTGCTCGAAGAAACGGAAGGTCAGCGACGGGAAGCCAAGGAACTCGGCATCGGCGAAGAACTGGTTAATCGTCGGTGAGTTGCTGTCGCTCACGCCGATTTCAATGCGCTGGTTGGCGAGGCCGGCGGCGGCGGGAAGGCCGAGGCGCGCGGCGGCGCGTTCCACTTCGATGCGGCGGTCGATGATCGGACGGGCCACCTGCTGAAGATCGGAAAGCAGGCCCGGGAAATCGTCGAGATTGAGGGAGCCGGCGGCCGCGAGCTGCGCGGTCGTCACACGGGCGGCGGGGACGCTGAGTCCGCCGCGCGACCACGAGCCCCCCGCGAACACGCGGAGCGGAAGCAGGCCGTAATACACGAGCATGTCGCGCTCGAGCTGGCTTCCGGCGATCGCTTCGGGCGACAGCGCCGGATCTTCGGCGCCGAGCTCGGTGTAGCTCTTGGGCGTCTGCGCCGGGAGCGTCTCGTCGTAGGAGCTCTCCGGAATGGCGGAGACGATCTCGATCAGGCGC
>JBBRXR010000268.1:0-3629 GCA_038238485.1 Elusimicrobiota bacterium
CCATTACTTCTCGTTGGTTCTGCGATTTGGAAGCGATTCACCAGAGCGCAATTTAATTCCGCGCAATGCCCGCTCCGTCCGCGCCCATTCCAGCAACGCCTATTCGACGGAACCCGATCTTTTTAATGAAGAAAAACCTCTGGCGGCTCGAATACCTGATCCAGGCCTCTGCCGACCCGAGCCTTCTCGTTCCGGCCGCCGAGATCTGGGAGCGCGCGCCGTCCTGCCAGAAGCTCACCGAATTGTCCCTCGCCGTTCCCGAAGAACGGCTGCTCACGGCGCTCGAGGTGGCGGGTCGCGTGTTTCCACCGATCGAGAAAAGCCTCAAGGCCGCCAACCCCGACCACGTGATGATCTCCACCACCGAAGCGCACAAGTTCCTCATGAACGCCGTGCCGCTTCTGGTCGACTCCGGTTTCGGCGTTTACCTGCCGCCATGGTGGAAAAACGGCAAGATGCCGCGACTGAAAGTGCAGCTCACCGTGCGGCCCAAATCCGCCGACAGCGGACTCATGGGCATGAAGGCGCTGGTCGATTTCGACTGGCGTCTCGCGCTCGGCGGCGAACCGCTCACGCCGGAAGAATTCGAAGAGCTGGCCCACCTCAAGGTGCCGCTGATCCAGATCCGCGGCGAGTGGGTGGAAGTGAACCCCGACAACCTGGCCACGGCGACGAGTTTCTGGAACGGCCAGAAGGGAAGCGGACTGACGATCGGCGACGTCTTCCAGCGCATCGATGCGGACACGGAGGACGGCCCGGGCCTCGAAGTCGCGGGCGTTCAGGGGGAAGGCTGGGTGGACGATTTTCTCAACGGCACGTCGGAAGACCACCGGTACAAACCGGTGCCCATCCCCGCGGGACTGGTCGGCACGCTCCGGCCTTACCAGGAGCGCGGGCTGTCGTGGCTCAGTTTTCTGCGGACCTACGGTTTCGGAAGCTGCCTGGCCGACGACATGGGCCTGGGAAAAACCGTCCAGGCGCTGGCCTTTCTCCTGCGGGAAAAAGAGGAAGGCCGCCTCAAAGGGCCCGCGCTGCTCGTGTGCCCCACCTCGGTCGCTGGCAACTGGCTCAAGGAAGCCGAACGTTTTTCTCCGGGCCTGCGGGTCCTGATCCACCACGGCACCGCGCGCACGCGCGACCCCGACGCGTTCTTCGCCGAGGTGCGGGAAGCCGACCTCGTGGTGAGCACCTACGCGCTGGCGCGCAAGGACGCCGAGCTGTTCGCCCGTCACACGTGGGCGGGCGTCATCCTCGACGAAGCGCAGAACATCAAGAACCCGGAGTCGCTCCAGAGCCGCGCGGTGCGCACGTTCAAGGGCAACTTCCGCATGGCGCTCACGGGCACGCCCGTCGAAAACCGCCTGTCGGAGTTGTGGTCGATCATGGATTTTCTCAACCCCGGGTATCTCGGCGAGTACGGTGCATTTCAAAACCGCTTCGCGCTTCCGATCGAGCGTTTTCAGGACAAGCAGGCGGGCGAAACGCTTCGCCGGCTGGCGCAACCGTTTATCCTGCGCCGCCTCAAAACCGACCCGAAAATCATTTCCGACCTCCCCGAAAAGATGGAGATGAAAGTGTTCTGCACGCTCACGCGCGAGCAGGCCACGCTTTACCGCGCCGTCGTGAAAGACATGATGGAGCGGATCGAGACCGCCGACGGCATTTCGCGGCGCGGCCTCGTCCTCGCGGCGTTGACCAAGCTCAAGCAGGTGCTCAATCACCCCGCGCATTTTCTCAAGGACGGCAGCGCGCTTCCCGACCGTTCCGGAAAACTGGACCGCGTGACCGAAATGCTCGAGGAAGCGCTGAGCGAAAACGATTCCGCGCTCGTGTTCACCCAATACCGGGAAATGGGAGAGCTGCTGAAAAATCATTTCCAGCGGGAGCTCCTTCATCCCACGCTCTTCTTCCATGGCGGCCTTTCCAAGGGGAAACGCGATGAGATGGTGGAGCGCTTCCAGGCCGGACAGGAGCGCATCATGGTGCTGACGCTCAAGGCCGGCGGCATCGGCATCAACCTCACGCGCGCCAACCACGTGTTCCATTTCGACCGCTGGTGGAACCCCGCCGTCGAGAACCAGGCCACGGACCGCGCGTTCCGCATCGGGCAGACCAAGAAAGTGCAGGTGCACAAGCTGCTGTGCCTCGGCACGCTCGAAGAAAAGATCGATGCCATGATCGAGTCGAAAAAGAAACTGACCGAGACCGTGCTGGGCTCCGGCGAGTCCTGGCTCACGGAACTTTCCAACTCGGAGCTGCGCGACATATTTGAACTTCGGGCGGAGGGACTGTGAGCTGGCATTACCCGAAGCGGGGGCCAAAGTCGGCGGCCGGCGGAATCAGGCTGCTTAAGACCTCGGAGCACGGCGACGCCTGGTGGGGGCAGCGCTGGATGGCGTCCGTGACCGCTTTCAGCAAGCCCCAACAGCTCGAGCGCGGCCTGCGTTACGCCAAGGCGGGCCAGGTTCTCTCTCTGCACGTGGACCAGGGGTTCGCCGCGGCCGAGGTGCAGGGCTCACGCGTCGGGCCCTACAAAGTTGAGATCGGGCTGCCGATGTTCACGCGTCGGCAATGGATCCGCGTGGCCGACGCGCTTCTTAAGAAAGCGTTCCTGACGGCGAAGATGCTGGCCGGAGAAATGCCCCGCGAGATTGAAAAAATTTTTCAGGCGGCGGGCGCGCCGCTGCTGCCCGCGTCGCAGGCTGATTTTTCCTCCGACTGCTCATGCACGGAGGTCAAGATTCCCTGCCAGCACGTCGCCGCCGCCTATTTCATCCTGGGCCAGGAATTCAACCGCGACCCGTTTCTGCTCATGGAAATGCGCGGCCTGGGCCGCGCGCAGCTCCTCGCCGAGATCCAGACACGCCGGAGCAATGGCGGCCGCAGGCCCGGAAAACTCCCCGTCGCCTCTCCGTCGTTCGAGCGGCCGGCCCAGACGCTGCTGGCTGACCGTCTCAACGATTTCTTCCAGGCGCCCCGGGACCGACCGCTCACCTGGCCCGTCGAACCCGACGACCTCGGGCGCCGCCTCAAGCCCGGCGGCCGCATACACGAGATGGGCGCGCCTCCCTTCTGGCATAGCGACAACAGCTTCGAGGACGTCCTGAAGAAGATCTACGAAGCAGTTCGCAAACGGGCCCTGGGCGCGTGAAAGCCGGCCCGCCGGAATGGAGTGTTTTCCTGCTCAGCCTCCCGGCCTGATCGAAACGGGCAATGGAAAGCCCGCGCCGAAGGATCTGAAGGTCGACAACTGGAATTAAGGGTACAATCGCCTGTCTTGGAGGGATGGCAGAGCGGTTTAATGCGCACGCCTTGAAAGCGTGAGTGCCTTCACGGGTACCGGGGGTTCGAATCCCTCTCCCTCCGAACCTTCGCTCCCTTCCTCACGTAAATGAGGCATGACCCCCCTTCACCTGCCCCCCGTTCGCTTCCGTTCCCTGCTCACGTTTCTTCTGGCCGCCGCCGCATTGCTGACGTCCTCACCAAAATCGGCAGGCGCCGCATGGGTGGGCGACCTGAACGTGGTGCTGGGAGCCAAGCGACTGGATGAAAATCCGTGGAAACCGATCGACAGCCAGCCTTCTTTCGGGCTTATGTTCGATGCCCGGCAGGATGACTGGCCGCTGAAC
>JBBRXR010000269.1:0-3626 GCA_038238485.1 Elusimicrobiota bacterium
CGATCGCCAGAAGACCGAACTTCTTGTACTTCAGGGCCGTGCGAATACCGAAGAGCTGTTTGTTGTAGTTCACGAACTCCGTGGACGGCAGCGACAGGACGATGTCGCCGAAGGCCGCTTCCTGGACGACTTCATCCGGATCGCCCTTGTAGACCACGGAGAAGTCGCGGACATTTTCCTTCGTATCGTCGAAATTCACGTTGATGGTCGTCTTGCGCGCCACGGTTCCCTGGATGCGCGCCTGAAGTTCTTGCTCCATATTGAACGACTGCGTGTCCTGCTTGGTACCGAGCTCGTTGGCGCGCTCGCGCGTGATGTGCGTGTTCTGGATGTCGAGCTTGATGACCTTTCGGCCGGTGACGGACAAAGAAGATTCGTACGGGAGCTCGACCTGAAGAAGGCCGGGCGGCGGTTTCGGCGCAACGATGGCCGGCGCTGAGGAGACCGCGATCGGCACAATCTCAGCGCCCGGCTCCTTGCCTTGATCAACATCTTCGCGGACTTTATTCCATTCCTGCTGGCTGAATCCGATCGGTGCCTCGGACGGCGTCTCACCCTCCCCTTTATCGGCTTTTTCGGCCTCTTCGAGGGTCGGGCCAATGCGAAAACGCTGCGAGTCGGCGCGATCTTCAGCGTGCAAGCGGGGTGGAAACAGGAATGAAACGAGGAGGAGGGCCCCAAAGGTGGCTAAAAACGGTGTTTTTATGAGGGTCGGCTGGCGCAAAAAGTGGTCCCCTTGGTCTGCGGCAGGGTAACATCAAACCCTTCTGTTTTCAAGCCGAATTCAGCATCCGACCTTTCGCCGGCGGGGCCAAATTTCATCTTTTTTTGACCTGGTTTGACCCGCTCTTCAGATGAGCAAAAACCCCTTATTTTGCGGTTTTTATACAATCGGCCGGTGACACTCGCTTTCTATTTCTTCCGCCAGTTCATTCCTCCCTTCCTTTTCGGCTCCGTGCTGTTCATGTTCGTGCTTCTCTTGGACAAGCTTTTCGACATCATCGACCTCGTGTTCAACAAGGGCGTTTCAATCATCATCGTCGTCCAGATGTTCGCGCTGTTCATCCCCACCGTTCTTCCGCTGACCATTCCCATGGCGCTACTGCTCGCCAGCCTGGTCACCTTTGGTCGACTGAGCGAGGAGAACGAACTGTCCGCCGTGCGTGCGGCCGGCGTGTCCCTCGTGAAAGCGCTTTGGCTGCCCCCGCTGTTCGCGCTGGCCCTGAGCCTTGTGATGATCCCGTTCAACACGCGCGTGGCGCCCTGGGCCAGCCGGGCCTTCCACGTGGTCTACGAGAAAGTTGTCTCGGCCGATCCGCTCATCTCCGTCGAGGCGCGTCGGTTTTTCTCCATCAAGAACATCAAACTGTTCGCCCAATCCGTCGACAAGAAGCACGGCAAGCTCCAGGATCTTTTCGTCTACCAGTTGAGCCGCGACGGCAGCCCGGCCGAACGCATCTTCGCCCGCCGCGGAACCATCGACCCGAGCAAGGACCAGTTCCGCCTGATCCTTGAGGATGGACAGATGCAGCGCTACGATAAAACGGAACCGGCGCACGTCCTTCACACCGCGTTCGAGTCGTACACCATCACCGTCCCTCTTAACAATGAGAGCGGGAAAAGCACGCGCTTTCGGAACATTCCCTCCCGCGAGCTGAAGCGGCTCATTAACGACATGAAGCAAAAAGGACTGGTGACCGGGCCGCTCGAGGCGGAAGCCAGCCTCCGCTATGCCGTCGCCTTCGCGCCGTTCGCGCTCGGGTTCGTCGGCATCCCCCTCGCCACGGTGCTCAAGCGCGGCGGACGAAGCTTCTCCTTCGGCATCGCCTGCATCGTGATCTTCGTCTACTACACGCTCCTCATTTTCGGCCTCACTATCGCCGAACGCGGAATCGCGCCGGCCAACATCGCGCTTTGGGCGGGCAACATGCTGTGCTTCCTGACGGGCGGGTTCCTCATTTTCCGGTTGGCGCGCCAGTGAGCATCCTCAATCGTTACATCCTTAAAAAATTCATAAAGCCCTTCGCGGCTTCTTTCGTCGCGCTCTGCGTGCTGCTTTTTGTGTCACAGATCTTCGACCGGCTCGACCGGTTTCTCGCCGACGGCGTCGACCTCGGCCACGTCCTGGGTTATCTCGTCAGTTCGCTTCCCTTCCAGGCGTTGCAGGTCCTGCCCGTCGCCTGCCTCCTCGCGACGCTATTCGTCGTCGGCAATCTTTCACGAACGCGCGAATACATCGCGGGCCTCGCCGGCGGACTTCCGCCCGAAAAATTTCTCATGGGTCTGTTTTTCGCCGGCTTCATGATCTCGGTGACTGCTCTTATCGCGAATGAGACCGTGGTCCCTCCCATCACGCATTATTCGCGAACGGTTTTTCGCGAAAATATCCGGCGCCTGGGTGAATGGAGAGAGGCGGTCTTCAACGACCTCTTCGTCGCGGGCGCCGAAGGCCGCATCTGGGCCGCCAAACTTTTTTCATCGAGCGACGGGTCGATGGAACGCGTGGTCGTCGACACTTACGACGGTGCGCGTCTCTCCGAGCAGATCGACGCGATCAGGGCTCTCTGGACCGATGATGGATGGGTGTTTTACAACGGCGTGAAGCGCTTCTATGCCGAAGACGGGATTTCCATCGCCAAGGTGGAACCGTTCAAGGAATTGAAGACCGGTTATCGGGAGAAGCCAGCCGATCTGGCTATTAACGAGCCTCAGCCGGAAGAGATGACCTTCAACGCGCTGAAGCGCCACATCCGAAGACTGGATTCGCTTGGGATTCCCGTGCGTGCGCTCGAGGTCGAGCTCATGATGAAGCTCGCCTTCCCATTCTCCTGTTTTGTGGTGACGTTTCTCGGGGTGCCTCTCGCGCTCCGCGGAAAAGGCAGCGCCGCGATTGGCATCGCGGCGGGCGCCGCGCTCACGTTGCTTTACCTCGGGTTCATGCAGTTCGGGAAAGCCCTCGCCCAGCGCGCGATGCCGCCTTGGGCGGGCGCGTGGCTCGGGAACTTCGTCTTCCTTACTGTGGGCGGACTTCTGTTCGCGCGGATGAGGCGGACGGCCTAAAGCGCAACCCGAGCGTGAAGAGGTGGTCGTCGCCGATCTCACCGCCGGGAGACCAAGCGTAATCAAGAGACCATGTTTCCGTTGAAATCCCCGCCCCGGCCCCCAGTCCCCCGGCTCCGCTGTGCGACCGCGCTCTTCCGCCATCAAAACCGGCACGAAGCACAAACCCCCACACATCCCGCCTGAATTTAATTTCCACCCCACTCGCCACATAGGGCGCGCCGTCGCTGGGCGAAACGCCCTCCACCACAAGGCCCAGGCGCCGCAACTCGCGGCGCACGCCCAAGCGGATCGATCGCGGAAGCGGCTCTTTGGCGTCCACGTACTGAAACTGCCCAGCGATGTTCGACGCGTAGAACCCGGCGCGGGTGCGAAGGTTCGAGGAGTGCCACTCGGCGCCCGCTCCCGCCGTGACGGCGTGGGCCGCATGAATGATTTTTGAGTAGAGATAGCTGACGCTCACGCCGCCGGTGAACGCGCGCCACGCGCAAGCGCCACCCGCCGTGGCCGCGATGTCGCGCGGTGTGAAGCCGCCGATGTTCTGGCCGTTGTCGTCGGTCTGGGCG
>JBBRXR010000270.1:0-3623 GCA_038238485.1 Elusimicrobiota bacterium
ATCGAGGCACTCGTGGCTGCGTTCCTGAACCGCGAACGGACCCCCTAAACAGGCCCAACATGAAGTCGTCGTTTATCCACTACAAGCAGGGTCGCCTGCACATTGAAGACGTTTCGGCCGAGACGCTCGCCGAACGCTTCGACACGCCCCTTTACGTCTACTCGCGCGGCGCCATCGAGGCCGCCTTCACCAGCTACCAGAAGGCCTTCACCGAGATCCCGCACCTGATCTGCTATTCGCTCAAGGCCAACTCGAACCTCGGCGTGGCCGCCACGCTGGCGCGCCTGGGCTGCGGCGCCGACATCGTCTCGGGCGGCGAGCTCCGCCGCGCGCTGCTGGCCGGTTTCTCGGCGGGTCACATCATTTTCTCCGGCGTCGGTAAAACGAAAGACGAACTCGCGCTCGCCATCCAGAAGAACATCCGCATGATCAATGTGGAGAGCGAGGAAGAACTGCGCGCTTTGAACGAAGTGGCGACCAGCCTCAAGCGCCCCGCGCCGTTCTCGCTTCGCGTGAACCCCGACGTCCGCGCCGGCGGCCATCCGCACATCTCGACCGGCACCCCGAAGAACAAGTTCGGCGTGTACCACAAAGACATCTTTCCGCTCTACCAGTGGGCGCGCAAACAGCCTTACCTGCGCCCGGTCGGCATCCAGGCGCACATCGGCTCGCAGATCACCAAGGTGGCGCCCTATAAGCGCGCCCTCGCGGTGTTGCTCGACCTGGTCCAGCGCCTCGAGACCATCGGCTGCGGCATCGAGATTCTGGATTTGGGCGGTGGACTCGGCGTGGATTACCATGGCGACAACCCCCAGACGCCCGACGATCTCGCGAAGCTGATCCTCCCCCAGGTGAAGGGGCGGGGACTGCAACTTTTCCTCGAGCCCGGCCGTTCGATCATCGCCCAGGCCGGCGTGCTCGTCACGAAGGTCCTCTACCGCAAGGGCGCGGGGGGAAAACAGTTCGTGATCGTCGACGCCGCGATGAACGACCTGGCGCGCCCCGCCCTCTATGACGCTTACCACGAGGTCATCGAGGCCCGCCCGCGCACCGGCAAGAAGGTCAAGCTCGACATCGTCGGCCCGGTTTGCGAATCGGGCGATTACCTGGCGCGCGAGCGCACCATGCCGCTGCCCAAGCAGGGCGACGTGCTCGCGGTCCTCACCGCCGGCGCCTACGGTTTTTCGATGAGCTCGCAGTACAACTCGCGCCGCCGCGCCGCCGAAGTACTGGTGCACGGCAAGACCGCCGACCTCGTGCGCGAGCGCGAGTCGTATGACGATTTGTTGAAGGGTGAGAGCATTCCGGAGTCGCTCCGGTAGTGTCCGAGGTCGGGCATCCACCGACTGACAAAGAGATTTACATGGCCAAGAAGATCGAATTCCTGAAAATGCACGGCGCGGGCAATGACTTCGTGTTTCTCGAAGGTGAGAAGACGAAGGTTTCCCCCGCGCTGGCCGAACGCCTGCTCGACCGCCATTTCGGCGTGGGCGGGGACCAGTTGCTCGTCCTGAAGAAGGGCGGCAAGGGCGCGCGCTACACGGTCGACATCTGGAATTCCGACGGGTCCAAAGCAGAAATGTGTGGGAACGGCGTGCGGGCCGTCGCGTATTACTTGCGGGACCAGCAGGGCGTGAAGGACAGTTTTCAGCTTCGCACCGGCGCCGGACTCATCGGCATCGTGCAGAAGAAGGGGACCATTGAAGTCGACATGGGCGAGCCGATCATGGAAGGCGACCTGATCCCCGTCCAGGCCACCGGCCCGATCATCGACTGGCCGCTCAAGGTCGGCGACCAGGAGTTCCGGATCCACGCGATTTCGATGGGCAATCCGCACGCCGTCATTTTTACGAAGGACATCGACAACATCAACCTGCCCGTCGTGGGGCCGATGATCGAGCGCGACCGTTTCTTCCCGCGGCGCGTGAACGTCCATTTCGTGCAGGTGCTCACGCGCAAGCGCGTGAAAGTGCGCCATTGGGAGCGCGGGTCGGGCCTCACGCTCGCCTGCGGCACCGGCGCGTGCGCCGTGGCCGTCGCGGCCGCCCGCGCGGGCCTGACCGAGCGCGACATCGCGGTCGATGTTCCCGGCGGCCGCCTCGGCGTCCGTTGGGCGCCAAACAACCATGTTTTTCTGAGCGGCCCCGCGGAGACAACCTACCGCGGCGAGTGGCTCGTTTAAATTCCCAGGAGGAAATATGTTCAAAGGATCCTACGTCGCGCTCATCACCCCGTTCAAGGATGGGCAGATCGACGAGAAGAAGCTGCAGGAACTGGTGGAGTGGCACATTGCTGAGCGCACCAACGGCCTCGTTCCCATGGGGACGACGGGCGAATCCGCCACGCTCTCGTACGAAGAGCACTACAAGGCCATCGACATCGTCGTGAAGCAGACGAAGAAGCGCGTGCCGGTCATCGCCGGCGCGGGCTCGAACTCCACGCGCGAGGCCATCGAAATGACGACGGAAGCCGCGCGCCTCGGCGTCGACGCCGTCCTCACGGTGAACCCCTATTACAACAAGCCCACGCAGGAAGGCATGAAGGCGCATTTCGGCGCCATCGCGAAGGCGTCCACCGTGCCGCTCGTGCTCTACAACATCCCCGGCCGCTCGGCCGTGGCGCTCACGGTGGACACCATCGTCGCGCTGGCCGAGAAGCACCAGAACATCGTGGCCGTGAAAGAATCCACGGGCTCGATGGACGTCACCTCGGAAATCATCGCCCGGCTCGGCAAGAAGTTTTCCGTCATCTCCGGCGACGACTCGCTGACCCTGCCGCTCATGTCGGTCGGCGCCATCGGCGTCATCTCGGTCGTGGCCAACCTGGTTCCGCGCGCGGTCAGCGAAATGGTGGCCGCCGTCATGGACGGCGACTGGGTGAAGGCGCGCGACCTGCACCTGAAGCTCTTCCCGCTCATCAAGGCGATGTTCATTGAGACCAATCCGCAGCCCGTGAAGGCCGCCATGCAGCATGTCGGCATCATCGACAACGACGACATGCGCCTTCCCATGATCCAGGTGTCCGCCGCCACGCGCGCGCAGGTGATCGCCGCCGTGAAAGAATTCGGCGTCAAGCCCGCCCAGGCGGCGGGAAAGTAACCATGCCGGCCAAACTCAAGATCGCCGTCTGCGGCGCGCTCGGGCGCATGGGCACGCGCATTCTTGCGCTGGCCAAGGCCGACGAGCGCTTTGAGATCATCGCGGGCGTCGAGCACGTGGGTCGCGGCGCCAAGCTCGCGGGCGACGGGCAGACGAAGCTCGTCACCTCCATCGAAGAGATCATCGGCGGCGTGGACGCCGTCATCGATTTCACGGCCGCCGAGTCGACGCTCGCCACCGCGAAAGCGGTTGCCGCCGCCGGCAAGGCGCTCGTCATCGGCACCACGGGCGTTTCCGCCGATGCGCAGAAGGAACTCGAGTTTCTCGCCAAGAAAATTCCGCTCGTGTTCAGCCCGAACATGAGCGTGGGCATGAACGTGCTCTTTAAGATCCTGGCCGACGCCGCGAAGACGCTGGCGCATTACGACATCGAGATCGTCGAGCTCCACCACAACCAGAAGAAGGACGCGCCCTCCGGTTCGGCCATGAAGCTGGCGCAGGTAGCCGCCGAAGCCTCCCAGCGCG
>JBBRXR010000271.1:0-3622 GCA_038238485.1 Elusimicrobiota bacterium
ATCGACGAAAATCATCTGGGTGTTGGTCCAGTTTAGGATGCCGAGGACGGACTCGCGCGTGGTCTGAGGCCGAGGCGACACAATCGACAGCTTGGTTCCGAGGATGGCGTTAAGAAGGGTGGATTTGCCGACATTTGGCCAGCCGACGAGGCTGACGTAGCCGCTCTTGAAGGGCGACGCGTCAGGCAACGGTTTTGACTTCGTCGAGAGAGGCGGCGTAGCGGGAGAAAAACGCCCGCGCGTGAGGCTGAAGTTCGGCGAAGGCCTTCGGTGTTGCCTGCACGATCGCTTCCGCGGACTCGCCGGCATCTTCCGCGTAGGCGCGGCCCCCGGCGGTCCCCGACCACTGCGCGATCATCGCGGGCGTGGCTTCGAGGTGGAACTGCAAAGCGTAGGTGGATTTTCCCCAGCGGAAAGCCTGGTTCTCGCAATGCCGCGAGCGCGCGAGGTGGACCGCGCCGTTCGGGAGGTCAAAGGTGTCTCCGTGCCATTGAAGCACCTTGAGTGGATCAGGGAATTTGGAAAAGTGGACGTCCGAGCGCGCTGCGGACGTGAACGTCACCGGATGCCAGCCCACTTCTCTTTTTTTGTTCGCGTACACGCGCGCGTCGAGCGCTTTTGCGATGAGTTGCGCGCCGAGACAGATGCCGAGGATCGGCTTTTTCTCGCTGAGCACCTTCTCGATGAGCTGAAGTTCAGGAATGAGAAACGGGAATCGGGCGGAATCATCGACGTTCATCGGACCGCCCATCACCACGAGCCCTTCCAGGTCGCTCGTGTCGCGAGGAAGTCCCTCTCCGTCGAACAGGTTGACCGGGCGGAAGCGAACACCGTGTTCCTTCAGAACTTCGGCGATGAGTCCGGCGCCTTCATTCTCATCATGGTAGAGGCCGAAGATCACGATTTCTCCCGAGGGCTCAGGCTTTAACGATGTTCGGCGCACGCTCGGCGTAAACGCCGCGCGTATCAACGATGAGCTGTGCGTTTTTCTTGATGAGAGCGTAATCGAAGGCGTCGTGATTCGTAGCGACGAGAACGCAGTCGAATTTCGCCACGTTCTCGGCCGTGATGGTGACGCTTTTGCGGTCGATCTTGTGCTTGCGCATCTGGGGCAGTGTCGGGAAGAACGGGTCCGAATATTCGACGTTCGCGTTCTTGTGAAGGAGGATTTCGAGGAGCTCCATCGCCGGGGACTCGCGGATGTCGTCGACGTTCTTCTTATAGGCGACGCCGAGAAGCAGAATCTTTGCGTCCTTGATCGATTTGCCGCTCTGGTTGAGGGCGTCGACCACTTTCCCAATGACCCACGCCGGCATGTTGGTGTTGATCTCGCCGGCCAGCTCGATGAATTTGGTGTTGATGCCGTACTCGCGCGCTTTCCACGTCAGGTAGAACGGGTCGACGGGAATGCAATGACCGCCGATGCCGGGACCCGGGAAGTAAGGCGTGAAGCCGAACGGCTTGGTCGCCGCGGCCTTGATGACTTCGTGGATGTCGATGTCCATCTTGTCCGCCACGATCTTCATCTCGTTGACGAGGCCGATGTTCACGACGCGGTGAATGTTTTCAAGAAGTTTGGTGAGCTCGGCGGCGCGCGTGGACGATACCGGGACGACCTTGTTGATCACCTGGCTGTAGAGGGCGACGCCCGCTTCGAGGCAGGCCGGCGTGATGCCGCCGCAGATTTTCGGAATGGTCTCGGTGGAGAAGTTCGGATTGCCCGGGTCTTCTCGCTCCGGAGAATGGACGAGGAACACGTCCTCGCCGATTTTGAAGCCGCGCTTCTCCACGCGAGGCTGAAGCTCCTCGTCGGTGGTGCCCGGGTACGTCGTGCTTTCGAGCGAAAGGATCTGTCCGGCTCTCATATGCGGCACGAGAGCGTCGGTCGTGTCCGTCACGTAAGAAAGATCGGGCTCACGGTGCTTATCGAGCGGCGTGGGAACGCAGATGATGAGGGCGTCGCATTCCTTTGCCTTCGAAAAATCGGTGGTGGCGACGAATCCTTTCGAGACGGCCTCCGCGATGCGGTCGGAGGCGATATGGTGGATGTAGGATTTCCCGGCGTTGAGCAATTTTATTTTCGACTCGTCGATGTCGAGTCCGATAACTTTGAATCCCACTTTGATGAACCGGAGCGTCAGCGGCAGCCCGACGTAACCGAGTCCGATGATGCCGACGACGGCCGTCTTGTTTTTAATTTTGTCTGTAAGGGTTTTAAGGTGCATAGGGGCGGAAGAATACAAAATAGACTCCTTATGATGAGTGGTTTGGTCGAGGTTGGTATTTCTGCTATCGTTCGAAAAGATACGCTGATCGCCCTCGGAGGTTCAAACCTTTTGACTACCCCGGTAGAGCTCAACCCCAAAGAGTACGTGAAGACGCTCGAACTACTTCGCAAGATCGACTTCTTCACCGAGGTGCCGGACGACGACCTGCGAGGTATCCTTCTGTCCCTCCACAAGCAGACGTTCGAGCCGGGCAAAACCATCCTGTTTCAGGGCGAGATCGCGAATCGATTGTTCATCGTGGTCAAAGGCGGCGTCTCCATTTCTTCCAAGGCCAAAGGTCAGAACCTCGCCCTCGCTGAACTCGCGCCTCCTTCCTATTTTGGAGAGATTTCTCTGCTTCGCCCAGTGTCCGCGACGGCCACGGCGACCGCCGGGGTCGACGGGGCCGAGCTGATAATCCTCAACCACGACGCCCTCACTGAGCTTTCCAAGCGAATCCCCGACATTCAGACCCGCATCCAGACCGTCATCGAATCCCGCATCGCGTCGAAGAAGAAAGCCTCCGAATCCGACGAGTAGCCGCGCCCTGAAAGATAGAAATCACCCTTGAAAACGAGGGTGTTTTGCGTTACTTTTGTTCCAAATGAGTAAAAGAGCGCCTGTCTTTATTGAGGTCGGCATTGGCCTCGCCCTCACCCTTTTCGTGATCTTCGCCCACCAGCGCGGCGGCACCCTCATCGACACCGCCAGTTTGAAAACCTATGACGTTCTCGCCCGTTACGCTGGCCCGGCCCCCATCAGCGACAGCGTCCGCATTGTCGCGATCGACCAGGATTCGGTTGAAAATCTCGGCCGCTGGCCTTGGCCCCGGGCCCTGACTGCTCAATTAATTGATGAAGTGGTGGCATCGGGCGCCAAAGTGATCGGACTCAACGTCTTTTTAACCGATCCTGACCGCAATCAGGGCCTGGAAGAAATCGGCCGGCTGGAAGATCGCTTTAAAGAGCTCCTCGCCAAGCAGGAACCCGCCCTCAAGAAGAAGAAGGTCAGCACCGAAGACCTCCAAGAATTCCTCGATGGCGACATCGCCAACGCCCGCGCCAACCTCGACGGCGATTCAATCCTGTCTCAGTCGATCGAGCAGGCGGTGAACATCGTTCTTCCCATGTATTTCATTCCGGGTGAGGCGCTTGGAAAAGTGGACGCCCTTCCCCCGTTCTTTGAACGGGACCGTCTTGCGCTCCCCGCGGATGCTCCGCCTGTCCCTTCGGGACTCTCTGCCACCCTTCCGCTCGCCGCTTATGGAAAAGTGGCCGTGGCCGTTGGACATGCCAATCTGGCACCCGACACCGATGGCACGCTTCGCCGCATTCCCCCCGTCGTTCGCTACGGCG
>JBBRXR010000272.1:0-3614 GCA_038238485.1 Elusimicrobiota bacterium
ACAAGCCAGCCGGACTGGATGGTCATCGCGGAATCCGGGCACATGTTATGCGGCACCGCGACCACGGTCACGGCGCTGTCGGCCTTTAAGCGAATGAGCGCCCGCACCGTGGCGTCGATATGCGCGGCGGTTCGGAACGGAGAAGTCGGCTGGAGGACAACGACCACGTCGTAGTCGTCGGCCCGGCGGGCGAGCTCGACCAGCGCATGCTGAAGAACACCCACCATGGGCGCGGTGTCGGAGGACAAATTCTTTGGCCGCAGGAACGGCGCGTCGACGCCGAACGACTTCGCGGCGCGCGCGATCGCGGGGCTGTCGGTGGAGACGATGACGCGGTCGAGGGTCTTCGCCTTGAGGGCTTCGCGACAGGAGTGAGCAAGAAGCGGGCGGCCGCCGAGCGGCGCCAGGTTCTTGCGGGGGATGCCCTTCGATCCGCCACGCGCTGGGATCACGGCGAGGACTCGCATCTAGTACGTCATCACCTTCTGAATGTTCACTTTCACCGTCGACAGAATGTCGGCGATGCGCTCGCCCGCCTTCCCGTCGCCATAAATCGGGGCTGATTTGTATTTGCCGTGCTTGATCTGCGTCCGGATCGCGTCGGCGATTGCCTTGCGGTTGTGACCGGCGTCGATGACGTTGTCGGCGCGCTCACGGTTCTGCTGGCGCGACCCCACGTTCACGACGGGGGTGCCGATAAAGGCGCCCTCGCGAATGCCGGAGCTCGAGTTGCCGACCAGGCAGGCCGTGCGGCCCATAAGCTGGATGTAGGTTTCGAACGGCAGGTTCTTGAAGAAATGGAATTTGGCGTCGTCGTTGTGCTCGCGGAATTTTCGGATCGCGCGCGCGGTGTCGTCCGAACCCGCGTCCGCATTTGGCCAGAGCATCAGGACGGGCACGCCCACATCGTTGACGGCGAGGAGCGTCTCGCTCATCTGCCGCTCACCGTCGCCGTACTCGGTCGTCACCGGGTGCTGGGAGACGAGCAGGAACGGCTGGCTGATGTCGAAAGTGCCGCCGACGCCCGATTCGAAAATCTTCTGGCCGATGAACTCGCCCTGCTTGAGGATGCGGTCCACCATGTCGATGCGCGGGCAACCGACCATGTACACGTGCTCGGGGTTTTCCCCCATCCGGATGATGCGCTCTTTCGCTTCGTTGCACGCAGGGAAATGGATGTGCGCGAACTTGGTGACCGCGTGGCGGATGCTTTCGTCGATCGTGCCCGAGACCTCGCCGCCCATGGTGTGAGCGAGCGGGATGTTCATGTAGGCGGCGGCCAGCGTGGTCGCCATCGTCTCGAATCGGTCGCCCACCGTGAGCACCACGTCGGGGCGGATCTGGTCGAAAATGGTGGGCAACTCCAGCAGGCCGAGGCCGGTGGACTTGGCCATGGTGAGCGGCGTCTCGCCCTCGATGAGCATGTACACCCGCGCGGCGGGAACGAAGCCGTCTTTCTCGACGACATTGACCATCGATCCATAGCGGTCGAGCAGGGCGGAAGCGCCGACCACCACCGACAGCTCCAGCTTCGGGTGCTTCTGGATGGCCTCCATGGCCGACTTGATGCTCGCGTAGTTGGCGCGCGAGCCCAGCACCACGCAGATCTTTTTCTTTCCGGCCGTCACGAATTCCTCCAGTCGATATCATCCTCGCCGAGCGCGCGGCCAGCGGGAATGGCCCGGCGAGCCTTGTTACCCATCACCTCATGCCATCGCGCGGCGGGAATGCCCCCGCCGGGTTTTCGGCAGCCGAGCATGGCTTCAGTGAAAACCGCGCCGGCGGGAATGTCGCTGAGCGAAACAATGCTTTTTTCGAAAATGGTCTTCATCTCGCCGACGGCGGCGAGGTCGTCCTTGTTCACAGGCGCGTCCATCATCCGGCTGATCGAGCGCACGCCCTTGACGAGGTCAGCGAACTCCGCGGGTTCGAGCGAGTGGGCAGCGTCGCTGCCGTAAAGGCGGCGGCTGAGCGTGAGGTGTTTCTCGATGCAGGTGGCGCCCTGGGCGACGGCCGCGAACGTCGCGTAGTTGGCGAACGTGTGGTCGGAAAGGCCGACGGGAAGCTTGTAACGCGCGCGCATCTCGGCGATCACGTTCAGTCCCACTTTTTCATCCGGGCAGGGATAGAGGGACGTGCACTGGAAAAGAGTGACGGGCGAGCCGTTTTTCCGGCAGATCTCGACGGCGCGGTCGAGCTCGGCCCACGAGCTCATGCCCGAGGAGAGATAAATGGGACGCTGCGTCTTCGCGATGCGCTCGAGGTACGGAACATTCGTGACTTCGCCCGACGGGACCTTGTAGGCGGCGACGCCGACGCGGTCAAGCAGGTCGACGGCTTCGATCGAAAACGCCGAGCTCAGGAACGAGAGGCCTTTGCTCTCGGCGTGGGCCTTAAGCTCTTTCCATTGCGCTTCGTTGAAGGCGGTGCGCGTGAAATAGGCGACGCGCGATTCGGACTTGAAGTATGGCGGGCTCGGCGCGTTCGGCAGGGTCTCGAACTCCGCGAGGTGCGTCTGGAATTTGACGGCGTCCGCGCCGACGTCGGCGACGGTGTCGATCAAACGGAGCGCATTGCCCACGCTCCCTTCGTGCATCAGGCCGACTTCAGCGATGATCGTGATTTTCATTCGTTTTCCCGCCGAAGGTTAACATCATCCCTTCGAGAAATAAAGCGCGTAAAGCGCGCGGCCTTCGAGCCAGAGAAGCGGCGTGCCCGCCATCGCCAGGCCGGCAAGCGCCGCCAGGAGCCTGGCCGGCTCTCCCGCGCCGTTCGCTGCCGCGAGTCGCTCAGCCACAAGACCTCCCGCCAGCGCCAGACCGCTGCCGAGCAGCGTACGCCACGATCCGAAAATGACTTCTCCGAGCGTCACGCCCGCGGCATCATAGCCCTTCGCGTAGTAGGGCGTCAGCGTGACAATAGAGAGGATGACAATGCCGCAAGCCACCACGACCGGCGCTGACAGGAAGAAGGCAGCGGCGAGAAAGAAAGGTATCAGCAGCACGAGGCGAAGGATCGCATTGTAAAGACCGTAACGCGGCCGCTCGAGCGCGTAAAGCAAGATCGACACCGCGGCGCCAAACGAGCGCGGGATCCAGATGGCCGTCAGAACGATAAAGGCAGGAACGGCCGGCCGCCACTGCTGGCCGAATATCAAAGGCACCAGAGTCGATCCGGTGACCATGAGCCCGACGGCAATGGGGAGGGTGACCGCGATCGATACGCGCGTCACTTCGAGAAAACCTTGGCGCAGACGCTCGCTATCCTTGTTCAGAGCGCTCAAAGCGGGCATGACCAGCCCGAGAAATTTGGGAAGGACAAGATCAAAAGCCCGGGTGGACTTCTCGAAGGCGAAGAAATAAATGCCGAGCGTCTGCTTGGCCCACACGCGGCCAAGGATGAGGTAATCACCCTTGTTCACGGCCGTGTTCAAAACATCGGTCACTGAACTGATGGTGCCGAAGCGCGCGATGGACCGGAAGCTCTTTAGCGAGAAGCAAAAACGCGGCCGGTGCTGTGCCGCAACATAGTAGGCCACCATCTCGAAAACAGAAGCGGCGACGCTTGAGCCGATGAGCGCCCAAAACCCCCAGCCAGACAACGCCAAGGCGATC
>JBBRXR010000273.1:0-3601 GCA_038238485.1 Elusimicrobiota bacterium
ATGAGAGCGATGCGGTCGCATTCCTCCGCCTCGTCCATGTAGTGCGTGGTCACAAAAACGGTGACGCCTTTCTTAGAGACGCGGCGGATCAGGTCCCAGAAACGGCGGCGCGACGCGGGCGACACGCCGGCGGTGGGCTCGTCCAGAAACACGACGTCGGGCTCATGGAGGAGCGCCGCCGCGAGAGAAAGCTCCTGCTTGAGCCCGCCGGCAAGCTCGGAGACCCGGGTGGTCAGGGGCCGATCGAACTCGATGAGCTCGAAAAGCTCCTTCATGCGCGCCGCCGTCTTCTCTGCGGACATCTTGCGCAGGCTGGCGGTGAAGGAGAGGTTCTCGGCGACGGAGAGATCGTTGTAGAGCGTGAAGCGCTGGGACATGTAGCCGACTTCGTGCTTGATGCGCCAGCCGCCGTCGGAAAAATCGTGGCCGGCCACGAGAACATGCCCGCTCGCGGGGACGAGCAGTCCGCAGAGCACGCGGATCGTCGTGGTTTTACCGGCGCCGTTGGCGCCGAGAAAACCGAAGATCTCGCCGGTGCGCACCGAAAAGGAAATGTCATCGACGGCCGTGAAGTCGCCAAACTTCACGGTGAGGCCTTCCACCTCGACGGCCAGTTCGCGGTTCATCACGCCGGCGCCCCGATTTTCTTGAGGAAGTAGTCCTGGAATGTCTCGGCGCCGCTCTCGCGCATGAGCGCGCGCGGTTCGCCCACGGCAATCGCGCGGCCTTCATTAATCACGTGCACGCGGTCGCACCGCTCCGCCTCATCCATGTAAGCCGTCGCGATCAGAATGAGGATGCGGTTCTCCCGGAACTCATACAGCATGTCCCAGAATTCGCGGCGGCTGATCGGGTCGACGCCGTTGGTCGGCTCGTCGAGCAGAAGGATGTCGGGCGACTGGAGAAGCGAGCACATCAGTCCGAGTTTCTTGTACATGCCGCCCGAGAGCTTTCCAGCGGGTCGATCGACGAACTTGTCCAGTCGCGTCATGTGCAGAAGATTGGCGCGGCGTTCCTTGTAAACGTCAGGGGGGATGCGGTGGAGGTCGCGGAAGAAGTCGAGGTGCTCGGCAATCGAGAGATCGGCGTAGAGGCTCTGTTGCTGCGGCATGTAGGCCATGCGAAGGCGCGCGTCGGCGAAGGCGAGCGGTTTGTCATCTTCGAAGAACTGAAAACCGCCCCTGTCGGGGCGGAGCAAACCGGCGAGCGTGCGGAAGAGCGTTGTTTTTCCCGCGCCGTCGGGACCGATCACCCCGTGGAGAAGGCCCTTCTCGAAAGTCAGCGAGACATCTTTCAGCGCCTGCTTCTGCTTCAGGCGCTTGTCCACATGATCGACGGCGCAGTGGATGGGCATGGCGTCTACTCCGGGAGCTTGACCTCCACGGTCATTCCCGGTTTGAGGAGGCGATCAGCATTGGGCAAAGAGACTTTCACGGCGTAAACCAGACGCGCGCGCTCCTCGCGGGTCTGGACGTTACGCGGCGTGAATTCCGCTTCGTCGCGGATATGCTTCACCTTACCTTCGATTTTCTTGCCGTCGAGCTCAGGCAGCGAGGCTTCGATCGCCATGCCGAGTTTGAGTTTAGCGAGCGTCGTCTGCGGTACGTAGATCGTGGCCCACACATCGCTCAGGTCGGCCAGCTTCAAAAGTTTCATCGTGGGCCCCACCTGCTCGCCCGGCTCGTGGAAGCGATCCAGGACCACGCCGTTGATCGGGCTCGTGATCGACAGCCACTGAACGTGCAGCGCCGCGTCTTCCTGGCGAAAACGGACCTTGTCGTAGGCTTCGGCCGTCATCGAACCCGACGCGACGAGGCGCTTGCCGCGAGCGGAATCGCTTTCCGCCTGCGCGGCGGCGATTTTGTAGTCCTCGCCACTCAGTCGAACCAGCAGCTCGCCCGCTTTCACGTCCTGGCCTTCGACCGCCGGCATCTCCGCAATGGTGGAAGTCAGGCGGGGTGAAATGTCCACCTCCGTGGCTTCGATGGTACCGGCGTAGCGAAACGGAGGGCGCGCCAGCAAGCGCCAGGCCACGCCGCCCACCAGGGCGGCCAGCAACAGGAACGGAAGGACCTTCTTCATCGGAGCATCTCCTTGGTCGTTGAAAAATCGGGAACGGCGAAAGCAAGCTCATCGTCCGGCTCGGCCATGCTGCCGAGCGCGGCGAGGAGCGACGCGATGCCGACTTCGGTCTGCGCCAGCGCCACCTGCGTTTCGAGCGCGCGGAAGTTGGCGTTCTCCACTTCCACGTGGCCGATGCCGCCGTTGCGATAAGAATCAAAAGTGATGCGCGCGAGTTCCACCGTCTCCGACGCGGCCTGAAGGAGAATCGTTTCCTGCGCGGTGAGCCCGCGCAGGCGGTCCCAATCCGCGAGCCATTCCTCCGCCATCGCGGCGACGCGCTCGTCCCGGCGCAGCGTGGCCGCGACGGCGATGCGCTTCTGCGCCGACACTTCGTCGGAAACCCGGCCGAACTCGAAGAGCGGGAGCGAGGCGGTGACGCCCGCGGTCTTTTGCGTAATGGTTTCGAGAATGGGGCCGTTCGGATAATCGCGCGAAATGCGCCCCATGAGGGAAACGGATGGCCCGTGCCCCGACGCCGCGGCATTTGCGCTCTCGAGCGCCGCCCGCGCCCGTTCGGCGATGGCCACGATGGTCGGATTGGAAATATCGAAACGCGCGCCGGGCGGAAGATCGAGACGAGCGCGCGTCGCGGAAATGGCGTCGAGACGGACAACCAGCGTGGGCGCCTTCCAGTCGGCAGGCCAGGTCGCGGCGGCCCGATCACCCGCAGGGAGGTCCGCGTTCAGGCTCGCGCCGGTTTTGGTCAGGCGGAACAGGCGCCGAAGCGCGACCGCGAGATCGGCCTGCGCGCCGAGGAGCTGGCGCTCACGCGCGAACAGCTCCTGATGCGAGGAGAGCGAATCGAGTCGGCTTCCGGCGCCGGCCTTCTGGCGGGAGGTGATGTCCTGATATTGCGTGGCGCTCAGCCGAACGGCGTCCGTGAGCAGTCGCTGTTCTTCAATGGCGCGCTGAACCGTGAGATATGCCAGGCGGGCGTCGAGCAGAGCGGCGCGGCGCACCGCGTCGGCTTCCGCGCGCTTGGAGCGCGCGATCGCCTGCGAGGCCCGCCATCGTCGGTACATCCCCCCCGTGTCGAAGAGCAGCCACTGCGCAGTGGGACCGTAGGAATAGGACTCATTGTCACCGAGGGGCATGGTCCCGGTCGGACCTGTCCGGATTTCCGGCACGACCGACTGATATCGCGCGCTCGCGTCGAAGGAAATTCTGGGCAGCTGAGCGGCGCCCGCGCCGCGCGCCTGCGCCATGGCGGCCTGCGCCTCCGCTTCCGCGGCCGCCACCAGCGCGGAACCCTCGATGGCCTTGGTTTCGGCCTGCTCCATCGTCAGCACGTAGGCACTCCGGGCGGGAACGGCGGCGACCGGGCCGGCGTCACCGACGGGACTCGCCGCGCGCAGAGGCGCGGCGGCCAACGAAAGCGAAGTCAAGGCGGCCAGGAAACGGCGGCTAGATTTCTCGAATGGAAGCATGGGGAACATTATCCTAAATAAAACAAAGGCCCCCGCCCCCGGATGGTTCC
>JBBRXR010000274.1:0-3601 GCA_038238485.1 Elusimicrobiota bacterium
AGCTCGAGCGCGCGGGCGCGAATGAGTTCCAATTCCCGTTTCGGACCATCGGGGATGCCGCTCTTCACGATGAAACCGACCTGCTCGTCGCGATAGTGCGTCCATTCCTTCTGGCTTTCCTGCAACTCCTCTTTGGCGGACGTTTTCTTCATCAGTCCGTCGTAAGCCTGGTTCAGCGTGACCAGCCAGCGACGACGATCCTCGGCCAGATCGGCCACGGGAGCGGCCGCCGGCAGATCGGCAGCGATGCCACAACACGGCGCGAGTAGGAGTGCAGCGAAGAGGACGGTATTTCGGGCCATCATCGCGAGAAGCCCCTACTTTCGACCGCTCACCGGCGGCATCGACGGAAACATGATGGTCCCGGGATCGGCCGGCGGGTACGCCGCGCGGCGCGGCTGCAGCCGGTAAATAAAAAAAGCGACGGCGAGAACGAACAGCCAGAAGAAGAGCGATTTCCAGTTAATGGTTCACCTCGCGTGAATGGTTGTGTCGATCATCTTGGTTCAAGCCTACCCTCTCGGATGAAACTTCTTATGCATTTCGGAGAGATGCTTGCGGTCGACGTGAGTATAGATTTGCGTGGTGCCGATGTCCGCGTGACCTAATAATTCCTGGACAACGCGCAGGTCGGCGCCTCCTTCGAGAAGATGGGTGGCGAAGGAGTGCCGGAGCGTGTGCGGGCTGACGCCGCGGCGGACGCCGGCTTGTTTGGCGACGGCCTTGAGGTGACGGAAGAAGGTGCTTCGGTGCATAGCCTGGCCCTTCGCGCCCATGAAGACGAAATCGTTGCCGTTGCCGACGAGGCTTTTCTTGCGGAGACTGTCGCGCGCCGCCAGGTAGCGCTTGAGAACGGCCTGCGCGTAGCGGCCGATGGGCACGATCCGCTCCTTGTTGCGTTTGCCGAAGACCCGCGCATAGCCCGCGTTCAGGTCGATCTGCTTGTCGCGCAGTTGCGTGAGTTCGGAGATGCGCATGCCCGTGGCGTAAAGAAGTTCGAAGGCGGCCAGGTAGCGGAGTGTCGCCTCTTCATGCGCCCTTCCCTGTTTTTTCTCCCCCACGCGTCCCGACGGCGTGGCGCTCGACGCCAAGCCTAAAATGCGCCCCACCTCGTCGGAATTGATGACCTTTGGCAGGCGCTGGGGTTTTTTCGGAAGCGGGATGAGGTGGGCCGGGTCTTTCTGGATGACCTGTTCTTCGACCAAGAACCGGTAGAACGAGCGCAGAGATTGGAGGTAGCGGATCAGCGAGACCGGAGACTTCTCCGCCTGGCGCTGATAGAACATGAAATCGGTGATGAGGTCGGGGTCGGCGGATTCGATGGTGCGCTTCTCCCGCACGAGAAAGGCTTCGTAGAGCTTGAGGTCGGCCGTGTAGGCGGCGATGCCGTTGACCGAGAGGCCGCGTTCGGCCCTCAGGTATTCCAGCCAACGTTCGATGAGCGGGCGTGTGTCCAAGAAGTCCCTTCGAAGAACAAGGCCCTCCCAGCGGATTCGCTGGGAGGGCCAAGACTTCAAGACCGATTCAATTCAGTCTCGACGATTATTTTTTACCGGCGGTCGCTTTCTTGGAGGCCCTGGCTTCTTTGGCTTCCACTTTCGGAGCTTCGGCGGGCGCGTCCACTTTCGTCAGCGAGGCTGACTTCGTGGCGGCTTCCGAGGCGGCGGCGGTTTCCGCGGCGGCGTAATGCGCGCGGATGGCGACGTCGATCTCGTCCGACAGCTTCTGGTTGGCGACGAGGAACTCGGTCGCGTTGTCGCGGCCCTGTCCCAGCTTTTCGCCATTGTAGAGGTACCACGCGCCCGACTTCTCGATGAGGCCCGCCTGGGCGCCCGTGTCGAGGAGACCGGCTTCGCGAGCGATGCCCGATCCGAACATGATGTCGAACTCGGCCTGGCGGAACGGCGGCGCCACCTTGTTCTTCACGACTTTCACGCGGACGTGGCTGCCGATGACGGCGTCGCCTTCTTTAATGGCTTCGATGCGGCGGATGTCGAGGCGAACGCTCGCATAGAACTTGAGCGCGAGACCGCCCGGGGTGGTTTCCGGGTTGCCGTACATGACGCCGATCTTGTGGCGCAGCTGATTGATGAAGATGACCGTGGTCTTCGATTTGGCGAGGAGCGCGGTGAGCTTGCGCAAGGCCTGCGACATGAGGCGCGCCTGAACGCCGACGCTCGACTGTCCCATTTCGCCTTCGATTTCCGACTTCGGAACGAGGGCGGCGGTGGAGTCGATGACGATGACCTCGACGGCGCCCGAGCGGACGAGCTGCTCGGTGATTTCAAGCGCCTGTTCGCCGGAGTCCGGCTGCGAAATGAGCAGGTTGTCGATATCGACGCCCAGCTTCTTCGCGTACACCGGGTCCATCGAGTGTTCGGCGTCGATATAAGCGGCGGTGCCGCCATGCTTCTGCGCCTGCGCGACGATGGTCATGCAGAGCGTCGACTTGCCCGACGATTCCGGGCCGTAGATCTCGATGACGCGGCCGCGCGGAATGCCGCCCACGCCGATCGCGAGGTCAAGCGCCACGGAACCCGTGGGAATGACTTCGATTTTCTCGGCGGACTTTTCGCCGAGACGCATGAGGGCTTCTTTGCCGTAGGTTTTTTCTATCTGGGAGAGGGCCAGTTTGAGCGAACGCTCGCGGTCCTCTTTGGAAACCGGGAATTCAGACTTCTTCTTCTCGGGTTTTTCTTTTTCGTAGTGCGCCATGATAAGGACTCCTCCAGGAGTGGAACGTGTCGATAGCCGACTCACTTTCCGAGGGAGAAAGTTGTGAAAGGATTGTACGACTGCTTTCCGTCGATGTCCAGTGCTAGCGCGCGAAGGGCAGGAAGTGGACCACGGCGGCGGCCAGGAGGCCCGCGCCGACGTCGTCCATGACGACGCCCCAGCCGCCGGGCAGACGCTGCAGGGGGCCCAGCGGGCCCTTGATGACGTCGAAAATGCGGAAGAGGACAAAGGACACGACCACGGCCAGCCCGAAGGCGTGCGGCGCGGTGACAGCGGCAATCCAGGCTCCGATCCATTCGTCAATCACGATGCGGCTGTCGTCGTGCTGGCCCAGAACGATTTCGGCCCGCCCGGATATGCCCACGGCGAAAACCGTGCCCACCAGAAACGCCCAGGGAGAGCGGGCCCAATACGCGGGAAGAAGGAGATAGGTGGCCGTTCCACAGATCGAGCCCATCAGCCCGCAGCCGCTCCATTTGGCGGTGCTGAGTTTCCAGGGCAGGCGGCGGAGGACCGCCAGCGGAATCAGGCTGGTGTAGGCGCAGGTGGCGAAGAAGACGGCGGCGCGGTCGAGCCCGCCACGCGCTTCAACGCTTTTCAGTGGAGTGACCATCAAAGAGGTCGAGATTGGCCTGAATGTAGATGTAGCCCGAGATGATGGTCATACAGGTGGTGATGAAGGTGAGCCAGTAGGGCGCAGTGCGAAGGATCCAGCCGATAGTCTGGAACGGATCGTCGAGACCGAGGAGCCGGATCGGCTGCATGCCCGCGAAGCGCTCGAGAGCAGAATTGATCGTCAGGATAACGAGGATCGTGATGATGGCCACGATCTGAGACGTCGTCTTGAATTTGCCGGCGGGCTGGG
>JBBRXR010000275.1:0-3601 GCA_038238485.1 Elusimicrobiota bacterium
CCCGATGATGTCGTCGGGATCGTCGGGGCTTCCGTCGGGCGCGAAGTAATCGAAGGACTTGAGGACGGGGATCGGGCAGGAAACTTCGAGGATCACTTTCTTACTTGAGTCGATCGCGGAGCTGCTTCATGTCGTCCCAAACGGGCTTCTTGAGCGTGTCGTCGCGCAGGAGCGCGGCGGGATGGAAGGTCGGAAGCACGGGAATCTCGGTGCCGTCGTCGAGACGAAGCGGGAAGATACGGCCGCGGGCGGAGGTAATGCCGCCGACGGAACCGAGCAGCGCCTTCGTGGCGGTCGCGCCCAACGTGACGATGATTTCCGGATGGATGATCGAAATCTGTTTCTTGAGGAATGGCATGCACTCGTCCATTTCCTCGGGCATGGGCGGCCGGTCGTTTCCACGCGCGTCGGGCGTCGCCGCGTCTTTCATCGGATGGCATTTCACGACGTTGGCGATATAGGCGTTGGTCCGGTTGAGACCGATGGCCGCCATGATTTTATCAAGGAGCTGGCCCGCTTTTCCGACGAACGGTTCGCCTTGGCGGTCCTCATCAAAACCGGGGCCTTCCCCGACGAACATCACGCGCGCCTCGGGATTTCCCACGCCAAAAACGAGTTTGATCCGCGTATCGCCGAGCGGGCAGCGGTGGCAATCGCCGATCTCATCGGCATGGAGCGTCTTCAAGGCGGCGGCCCTGGACGCAGCGACAACTGGGGCCGCGCCCCAATAGACCAGCTCGCCGTCGTTGTCGAGCATGTGCTGACGGAGGTCGGCGGCGGCACGGGCGGCGGTGTCATTGACGGGCAATTCTGTTTTGGTCATCGGGCGGACGCGCTCATCGCCTGGAGTCGCTGGAAGGTCCAGCGGGCGATCATCGACGATAGCGCTTTTTTTGACAGGCGCGGAAGAGCGCGCGCCACACCGCCACGCTCAAGCCACAGCGGCTTGATCGACGGACGGGCGAACGACTCCGGGCCATTGCCGATGATCAGATCGAGATTTTTGTGTGAAAGTTTTTTGGCCGTCTGCGCCGAAAGGTCGTGGGTTTCGAGCGCGAATCCAACAAGGATCGGCAACGCGCGGCGACCGCGCGCCCGGCCCGCGTCGGCGAGAATATCGGGGTTGGCGACGAGGCGAATCGTCATGCCGCGCGCGGATCCCTTTTTCATTTTCATCAGGTGGGATTTTGCGGGCCGCCAATCGGCGACGGCGGCGGTGGCGATAAATACGTCCGCGGAACGGAGTCGGCGCCGAACGGCGGTCGACATCTCCAGCGCGGTCATGACGGGAATCACCTCAAGGCCGCGCGGCACGTCGCGCGCGACGGGACCGAGAACCACCGTGACCCGGGCGCCCCCGCGCTGAAAAGCAGCGGCCAGAGCGAGGCCCATCTCCCCGGAGGAATGGTTAGACAGATAACGGACGGGATCGAGCGGCTCTCGGGTGGGGCCGGCGGTAATGAGAATTCGGGGCGGGAGAGGACCGCGGCGCAGGCGGGACATCGGGCGGCGCCGCTTAAACCTTTTTCGTTCGCGTCTCGAGGATCTTCTCGACGGCCTGAACGATCTCGGCCGGTTCGGACATGCGTCCTTCACCGCGTGTCTTGTCCGCGAGCGGGCCGACGTAAGGGCCCACGAAAAGGGCCCCGCGGTCGCGCAGCGTCTTCACGTTGGCCTGCGTGGCAGCGTGCTCCCACATGGTTGGATGCATCGCCGGAGCGAAGAGCACGGGAGCGGTGGTGGTGAGAAAGGAGAGCGTCACCATATCTTCGGTCAAGCCATGAGCGCAGCGGCCGAGGAGGAGCGCGGTGGCCGGCGCGATGACCATGACGTCCGCCTGTTCGGCCAATTTCAGATGGGGCATGCGCCACGCTTCATCGCCGAACATCTCGTCAACAACCGGGTGGCCGCTGAAGGTGCTGAGCGCGAGAGGCGTGACGAACTGCAGCGCGCCTTTGGTGGCGACACAGTCGACCTCGTAACCCTTGTCGACGAGAAGTCGCACGAGTTCCGGCGACTTCACGGCGGCGATGCTACCCGAGATTCCGAGGAGGACTCGGCGCGCCATCGCGGGGATCGGTTAGAGGCTTTCGGCCGGCGCTTCGGGAGCGACGTTAAGCGTCAGCGTCGGAGCGATGGGAGCCGGCGGCGGAGCGGGGGTGCGAACGATAACGGGGAGTTTCCCGATGTCTTCGATGTCGATCTTGCCGGTCAAAATTTCGCGGATGGCGCGTTGAACGAGGACGGGAACGGGATCGGGAAGGTTCTCGACCTTCTTGATCTCCTTCGCCCAGCGGATCGCCGCGTAGGCCAGCTTGTAGCGGTCCGTGTTGCACTCGAGAAGCAGGGCGTGGATCGGAAGATCCGCATTCAGCTTCTGCTGCTCTTTCTTGGTTCTGGTAGTCATGTTCTATCGCACCTCAATCCTCTGAATGTCGAAAGTCTACAAATTCCCGTGTCAGGGTATGGCGTCCATCACGTCTTCGAGCTGATGATCCGGGCGCCCTTCGATCTGAATCGTCTTCTCTTTGCCCTTCTCGCCGCGAAGGATCGAGACTTGTTTCTTGGGGACCTCGAAAAACTCCGCCAGAAACTCAATCAGTTCGTCGTTGGCCTTCCCCTCCACCGCCGGGGCGGCAATGCGCACGCGGACGATGGAGCCCACGCGGTTCATGACCTCGGAGTGCTTGGCATTGGGAATGACGCGGACGCGAATGATCATCTTTCCTCTAGGCTCGGGACAGCTCGGCGGAACGCACGGCGGCCGAAACGACGGCTGCCTCCACCAGGGACTTCAAATCTTTGTCATCGAACACGCCGATGGCGGCGGCGGTGGTTCCGCCGGGCGAGGTCACCTGCCGGCGAAGCTCGTCGGCCGCCTCGGGCCGTTCACGAAGCATCGCGCCCGCACCGAAAATCGTCTGGCGAACCAGCGTGCGGGCGAGGGCCGCGGGAAGGCCGAGCATCTCGGCCGCGGATGTCATCGCTTCCGCGAGATAGAACACGTAAGCGGGCCCGGAACCGGACACCGCGGTCACCGCGTCCATCATCGACTCCTTCACCATCACCGTCGTGCCGACGGCGTCGAGCACGGCGCGAGCCCATTTCTCGTGCTTCGGGCCCGCCGCGCTTCCGCGGCTGACGGCGCTGGCGCCGGCCCGCAGGAGAGCAGGCGTGTTCGGCATCATGCGAAGCACGGCGACGCCTTTTCCGAGGGCGCGTTCGAGGCGCGCGATCGGAATGCCGGCGGCGATGGAAACGAAACAACGGGCGCGCAAATCTTTCGGATCAAGCTTGGCCAGCGCGGCGAGCGTGGCTTCCATTTGCTGTGGCTTCACGCAGATGAAAATGAGGTCGCCAGCGAGCGCGGCCGCGCCTTCCGAAGAGACGCGCTTGATCTTGAGCGCGCGGGCCTTGGCGAGCGCTTTCGGCTCCGGGTCAAACGCGGTCACCCTCGAAGCGGTGACGGCTTTCGCCGCCAGGGCGCCCGCGGCCAGCGCGCCGCCCATGCGTCCGAATCCGATGAATGAAATTTTCTTGTCGAGCTTCATGCCGTTTTTCTTTCCCCGAAGAGGGCCCGGCCGATCCGGACCATCGTGGC
>JBBRXR010000276.1:0-3591 GCA_038238485.1 Elusimicrobiota bacterium
ACTATCACCCACTCATTCTCGCGCGTCTCGAGCAGTTGCTCGCGCGGCTCCCCGGCGCGCTCGGCGTGGCGGTGAATGGCCGCGCCGCGATCGACACGCGCCCGCTTCTCGAGCGCGCGCTCGCGAAATCCGCGGGCCTGGGGTTCACAGGGAAAAACACGGTGATGATCGTGCCGCGCGGCGGGCAGGGCCTTCGCTTTCACGTCGGATCTTTCGTCTTCCTCGGAGAGATCCTTCTCGACCTCGATGCCGATGGACCGGTGGAACGTCCGGCGGATGGATGCGGCGGCTGCCGCAAGTGCCTGGACGCCTGCCCGACGAACGCTTTCGACGGCGCGTACAATCTCAACGCAAACAAGTGCATCGCCTATCTCACCATCGAGAACAAGGGCTGGATCGAGCGCGGCATGCGCGGCGCAATCGGCGACTGGATTTTCGGCTGCGACATTTGCCAGGACGTCTGTCCATTCAATGCGCGCGCGTTCGATACGCGGTGGCCGGAACTGCGCGCCGACCGCGGCGCGGGCGCCTGGCTCTCGATTGCCGACATCCTTGGATTGAGCGCGCAGCAATTCAACAAGCGCTTTGGACCGACGCCGCTTCAGCGCTCGAAACGGCGCGGCCTCGTTCGCAATGCGTGTGTGGTGGCCGGAAACAGCGGTGATGAATCTCTTTGTCTGGCGCTCGAATCGCTCCTTTCCGATGGGGAACCAGTCGTTCGCGGCCACGCGCTGGACGGGCTCGCGCGCCTGTCGCCGCAGCGCGCGCGGCCGCACGCGGAAAAATTTCTGGCGGACGCCGACCCTCAGGTGAGGGTCGAAGCGGGCGCTGTGCTCGCGGCGATGTCATGACGCCCGCGGAAAAGCTGATCGGTGAGCAAATCGCTCGCTTCGGCCCGATGACGTTCGAGCGTTTTGTCGACGTCGCGCTTTATCATCCGAAGTACGGCTACTACAGCCGCGTCGCTCCGCAGCGCGGCCGCGCCGGCGACTATTTCACGTCGATGCAAGTGGGCGGCCTTCTTCCGGAGATCTTCGCCGAAGCGCTGCGCGCCATGCGCGAAACGCTCGGCCCCGAGCAGTTTTCGCTCATCGACATCGGCGCGGGCGGCGGCGAATTCCTGGAAGCCGTCTTGAGCGCGCTCTCGCCCGACGACCGGAAAGGACTGCGGGTGTGGGCCGTCGAGCGCAGCCGCAGCGCGCGCGAGAACATCTGGCGGCGCCTCTCGCGTTTTCCGCGCTGCGAGGCGGTGGCGAGCCTCGACGACATCGACTGGATGGGCGGGCTCGAGGGCTGCGTCTTCTCGAACGAATTGTTCGACGCGCTGCCGTTCCATCGCATCCGCAAGCGCCGCGGCGCATGGAAGGAAATTTACGTCGGCCTTGAAGGCGACAGGCTCGTCGAGGTCGAGGGTGAGCTCTCGCGGCCCGACCTGGCGAAGGTCTGTGGGCTGAACAGGATCAACGTGCCCGACGACGCGGAAGTGGAAGCGCGGCCGATGATCCCTTCAATCTATGAAGAAATCGGCGGCCGCCTCGCGCGCGGCTACATGGCCACCATCGACTACGGATTTCCGCGCGCCGCGCTCGAACGGCCGGACAAAGGCAACGGCACGTGGCGTTGCTTTTTCCAGCACCAGATGAACGTGAAGCCCTTCGAGAACGTCGGCCGGCAGGATATTACCGCCGACGTCGATTTCACGCAGCTCGCTGAAGCGGGCCGTGCCCATGATTTCGAGCCGCGGCTGTTCTGCTCACAGGGCATTTTCCTCTCGCACGTTGGCCAGGACCTCATTCAGAAACATCTCGACTCTCCCGAAGGCCCGACGGTAGCGCGCGCCCTTCAGCAGCTTCTCCATCCCGGCGCGATGGGCGAGCGTTTCTCTCTCCTGCTTCAAACGAAGACCGCCGACCTGCCGCCCGCCTTCGCCGCGATTCCCGACCGACGTCGCCGGCTCGGTCTTGCTGACGAAAGTTTGAATTCACGCTGACCCTGCCTCCGCCCCGCGCCGGGTAATTTCCCGAAGCTTCACCGCGCTCTCCTCCGGCCGACCCTGATCCCATTCATGGCGTTCGCGCGAAGCAGGAGATCCAACATGATTCGCAGAAACAAATCGCGCGGGCAGGGCGTGGTCGAATACATCCTCATCACCGCGCTCATCTCGCTGGCCGCCGTCGCCATCTTCCGGACGTTCCGCAGCGACATTTCGGAGGCCTACCGGCGCGCCGGTGCCACGCTTCTGGCCAGCTTCGACGACCAGGGCGGCACGACCACCCCGTGAGGCGCTTCGCTATCGCGGCTTTTCTCGTCGCGGCTCCCGCGCTCGTCGCGGGGGCCGCGCGGGGCGGGCCCATCGAGGTGCTGGTCGAAGTCACCGAGGTCGATCAGTCGAAGGCCGCGCGGCTCGGCATCGAGTGGCCCGGGCAGTTCACGTTCGCCGAGCGAAACGGGTCCGTGGTCGGGGTGGGGGAAATCGCGCGCCTCACGGCGCTTCAGGCCGACATCCATTTCCTCATTGAAGAGGGCGCAGCCGAATCACTTGCGAGTCCGAACCTCGTCACTGACTCCGGGACTTCCGCCGTTTTTCACGCGGGCGGCCAGATTCCTTACGTGACGAGCGCCTCGCTCGGCGCGACCCATGTGGAGTTCAAGCCATATGGCGTTCTGGTCGACGTGCAGCCGGTGGCGCTCGACGACGGCCGGATCCGCATGAAGGTGAAGGCGTCAGTGAGCGCGCCCGATCCGTCGAACGGCGCTTCCTTCTCCGGAACAACCGTGCCGGCCCTGCGCGAGCGCGAAGTGAACTCCAACGTGACCCTCCGCGAAGGGACCACGATGATGCTTGCGGGCCTCAGCCAGACCGACAAGGACAGCGTGTCCGCGGGCGTGCCTTTTCTTCGGCGCATCCCGCTTCTCGGCGCGCTCTTTCGATGGAAACGGACAAACGAACGGCGAACATCTATAATCATTTTTGTCACGCCCCGTCTGGTACCAACTTAAGGAGACGACCCGTTTTATGTCCGAACCCTCGACCTCTCGCCGCCCCCTGATCGCCGCCAACTGGAAGATGTTCAAAACGCCGGTCGAGACCGACGCGTTCTTGAAGGAATTCCTTCCCAAAGTCCCGTCCAATTTGAACTGTGATATCGTCATCTGCCCGCCTTTCACGTCGCTCGGCACCGCCGCGGCGCAGTTGAAGGGAACGAGCGTCCAGCTGGGCGCTCAGAACGTGAATGAGAACGCCGAAGGCGCGTTCACCGGTGAAATTTCTCCGGGAATGCTGGCCGCCGTCGGTTGCCAGTACGTCGTCATCGGCCACTCCGAACGCCGTCAGTATTTCGGCGAGACCAACGCCGGCGTGAACCGGAAGATGCTCGCCATCCTCAAGCAAGGACTCATTCCCATTGTCTGCGTCGGTGAGACGCTCGCCGAGCGCGAAGCGAATTCCACGCTCGCCGTTGTCGAGCGCCAGGTGAAGGAAGCGCTCGTGAATGTTCCATCGGCCGACACCAAGAAAATCGTCATCGCTTATGAGCCCGTGTGGGCCATTGGCACCGGCCGGGTCGCCACGCCGCAGCAGGCGCAGGAAGT
>JBBRXR010000277.1:0-3581 GCA_038238485.1 Elusimicrobiota bacterium
ACGTTCGGATTCCCGCCGGACCTCACCCGCGAAATGCTCGCGGAGAACGGCCTCAGCTTTGACGACAAGGAATTCCAGACGGCCCAGATCGCCGCGCAGGAAACCGCGTCGCAGGGTTGGAAAGGCTCGGGCGCGAAAGATGTCACCATTTACAATGAACTGCAGAAAAAGAACGGCCTTTCCGTTTTCCGCGGTTACGACACGCTGTCCCTTACCTCTGCGATCACCGCGATCCTGAAAGAGGGAAAGTCCGTGAACGCGCTGGCCGTGGGCGAGCACGGCGAAGTGGTCGCGAAGGAATCGCCGTTTTATCCGGAAGGCGGTGGTCAGGTGGGCGACAAGGGCGGGATCTTTAAACCCGGCACAAGCGAGTCCATCGCGACCGTCGTCGACACGCAGAAGCCCATTGCCGATTTCATCTCGCATCACGTGATCGCCACGCGCGAGCTGAAGGTGGGGGATTCGGTGGAGTTCCGCGTGGATAAAATCACGCGCAATGCCACGCGCCGCCATCACACCTCCACGCACATCCTCCACGCCGCGCTGCGCGCGACGCTCGGGAAGACCGTCACGCAGGCCGGCTCCCTGGTCGCCCCGGACCGCCTCCGCTTCGACTACACGTTTAACAAGCCGCTCACGCCAGAGCAGATCGTCGAAATCGAGAACATCGTGAACAACGCGGTGCTGGAAAACTACGACGTGACGCCGAAGGAATTCCCGGCGGCCGAAGCCAAAAAGATGGGAGCCATGGCGCTCTTCGGGGAGAAGTACGGCGACAAGGTCCGATGCCTGCTGATCTCCGCCAAGGGCTATGACCACCATTCGGAAGGTTTCAGCCTCGAACTGTGCGGCGGCACGCACGTCGACGCCACCGGCGATATCGGGGCGTTCAAGATCGTTTCCGACACGTCGCTCGCCGCGGGCATCCGCCGAATGGAAGCGGTGGCCGGCATGCGCGCGATCGAATATTTTCGCCAGTCCGAAAACCGCCTCAATTCCGTCGCCGATAAACTGAAGACGTCGCCCGCAGACGCCGATCGCACCGTGACCAAGCTGCTCGATCGGCAGCGCCAGCTTGAGCAGGAGCTGCGCGACCTGAAACTCAAACAGGCCCAGGCTCCCGCCGCCGCAGGCGCTTCCACGGGTCCGTCGGTCCAGACGGTGAACGGCGTCCAGCTCGCCGTGAACGTGACCGACGGCCTCGACCCGAAAGATCTTCGCACGCTCGCCGACCGGATCAAGCAACAGATCAAGTCGGGCGTCGTGTTCGCGGCGACGGTCGTCGACGACGAAGGGCGCAAGAAGGTTTCTTTCGTCTTCGCGATCACCGATGACGTGAAGGCGAAGGGCCTGGACGCTGGCAAACTCGCTCAGGCGGCGGCGAAGGAACTCGATGGACGGGGTGGTGGACGGGCCGACTTTGCTCAGGGCGGAGGAGAAGGGCGGGAGAAGTTGGACGCCCTCGTCAGGAAGCTGCCGGAGCTGCTGAAGTAATCAGCCCGGCTTTTTCAGATCGGTGATGTCTTCGGAAATGCCGAGCAGGTAAAGCGGCTCTTTTTTGTCGTTGAGAATCGGTATCTTTTTCGTGTGCAGGATCTTCACGCCGGCGCTGGTGTGGATCACTTCTTCAGCGATTTCAACCATTCGTCCTTCCTCCAGCACCTGCCGGTCTTTCCTGATGAAGAAGTCCGCCTCGTCCGGCGGGAAAAAATCATGGTCACTCTTGCCGATCATCTTGTCCCGTCCGATGCCCAGCAGACGCTCGCCCGCCCGGTTGAACCGCACGAAACGAAGGTCCTTGGCGTCCTTGATAAAGATCATGTCCGGAATGTTCTCGATGATCTGGTCGAGGAACACATTGGCCCGATGGATTTCCGCGTCGGCGACTTTTCGGTCGGTGATATCCCGGGCGGTCGCGTAGACCAGGTTCTCATCGGGAAATATGGCCGCGTTCCAGAGGAAAGTCCGGATGGAACCGTCCTTGGCGACGTATCGGTTCTCGAAGTCGCGACCTTCGCCTTCCCGCGCCAGCCGCTCCATCGCCTCGCGGGTTTTCTCCCGGTCGTCCGGATGAATGAATTCATAAAAAAGTTTCGATTTGAGCTCGTCGATGGAATAGCCCAGCGTGCGCGTCCAGGCCGGGTTCAGATGACGAAAATTGCCGACGAAGTCGGTGACGCAGATCAGATCCATTGATAACCGCAGAATTCGGTCGCGCTCATCTTCGGCTTTCTTTCGCTTGAAAACCGAACCGAGCTGGGGCGCGATGGCGGAGGCCAGACCGACGAAAAAGTCTTTCACGTGGAGATGCTTCTCGGTGACGCAGAATTCGAGGATCGCCACGACCACGCCATCGGTGACCACGGGGATCGCCATGGAAATTTGAACGCCGAACTCGCGAAGAATGGTCTGGCGGCGGAAAGAGCGGAGGAGGAGGATGTCGTCGGCCCACTGCGGCTGGCGCAACATCCATGCGCGGCCAGGAAGATCGTCGCCCGGCGCGAGGGTGATCGGCTCCATCGCTTTCCGGAAGCGCTCAAGGGCGTCGCCCGCTCCATACGCAGCGCGGCTGACGGAAATTCCTTTTCCGTCCGGTGACGGCACCCACGCGACGCCGTATTCCCATCCCGTGGTGACGCAGACCTTCCGCACCACGACGCTGAGCGCCGACTGAAAATCTTTGGCCTCGTTCACGGCGAGCGTGATGGTTTCCAGCAGAAGCACCTGCTCCTCTGCCTCGCGCCGACGCGTGATGTCGGTGACGATCGCCACCAGCATCGATTCGTTTTTCAGGCGGAGCTGGCGTAGCCGGATTTCCGTCCACAGCCGGCTGCGGTTCTTATGGAGCGCCATGATCTCAAAGGTGGCGCCCGCTTCCAGGTCTTTGAAGCGCTCGCGGAAGGAGGCCTGATGATCGTTGGGGACGAGCGCGGCCATGGAGGAGAGCTGGAACAGTTCCTTGTCCGTGTAGCCGAAGATGTTGCAGAAGACGGCGTTCGACCGCTGGATCCGCGCGGTCTTGGGATCGAGAATCACGATGCCCATTCCCAACGCGTTCTGCGTGGACAGGATGAAATCGACGAGCTCGAATTTTTCTGATTTTTTCTCGGCCAAGGGATGTTCCTTTTGTTGGGCTTCGCGGGATTGTACCACGGAAAATCCGGGCGCGACGGGAGGCGGGAGCGATTCTCGTCGCCGTTGCCGGTCGATGGGGGAATTACTAGATTGGCCTCGATCTCGGCGCCCACGCCGCGGTCGAAAATGTGCTCGTAGTGAAACGGATATCACTCAAGCCTCCGAAGCTTGCGTTCTGGGTTCGAATCCCAGCGAGCACACTTGCGTTGCTCGCCCTCCTTCTTTCTTCCCTTTCCGCCGCGTCGGGACGCCGCGTTCCGATCGTTCATGCCGACAAAATCTGGATCGTTCAGGCGGGCGGGTCCATCGAGGAACTCCCCGTCGCTTTCGATTCCGGGGAAAACGAGGGCGGCGTGGGCACCACGGGTCCGGTGGTCTCCCCGGATGCCCGCCGCCTGGCCTACACCAAGGAAAACGAAATCATTATTTAAGACATGAAATACGGC
>JBBRXR010000278.1:0-3572 GCA_038238485.1 Elusimicrobiota bacterium
CCACGTAGCCGTCGCGCCCGTTCGGAAACCCAGACTTCTTCTGAAAGTCGCGCTTCGGCGACGAAGTCGCAATCCATCCTGTCCCGCTCTCCACCGATCCCGCCGCATTCAGGCCCGAATTTTTCCCCGACGTCCGCACCGGTTTCGCCGGCTTCAGCACCATCGGCTTGGGGATCTCCGTCTTTGTCTCCGGGTTCGGCCGATCCTTGGTCACCGGGATCGGTCTGGACACGTGAAGAGAGCCGTCGGCCGCGCGTGCGAGCGGAGGGGTGGCGATAACAAGGGTGAGAGCGAGGACGAACTGGGTACGGCGCATGGGTGGTCTCCGTGGAGTGATGAGAATTTTACGTCACTCGACGGGGAAAGTTGGAGATTTCGCTCGCGCGGATCGCCGAGGAGACGGCGATCCGCGCGAGGAAAAATGAATCTACGGGCGGTTGGGCGTGGGGCGCGGGTCAACGAGCGGCGGCAGGAATTTCTGAAACGCCTTCTTGATCAGTTCCATTTCCATGTTGTTCTCGGCGATCGCGGCGACGTTCGCCATCCGGTCGCGCTGATACTCGCTTAGGAAATTCTTGCGGGAGGCGATCTGCTCGGTGAGACGCTTTTTGTCCGCGTCGGTGGTCGCCGCGGCCAGCTCGGCTTCCTTCGCCGCGATCTCGTTTTTGAGCGAGGCCATCTCGGTGTCGAGGTCCCTGATTAGTTTCTCATGCGTCTTGTTGGCTTCGTCCCGGAGGTTGTAGGCGGCCATCAGCTCGGTCTGCGTGAGCGTGCCGAAAGGGTTGTTGTCCACGGGCGGCGCCGCGGGCGCGAGACCGGGCGGAAGCAGGAGCGGCGCCGGGCGTGTCGGCACGGCGGGACGGGCCGAGTCGTCGGGGTCGCTACGGAAACCCGGGGCTGTGGAAGAGGGAGTCATGTCGACGGCAAGGATGAAACGCGGTGAGATCAGCAGCGACGCAACGATGAGCGCTCTAGCCATTCTCATAGGGAGATCTCCTGGGTGGGACTCCTTTAAGTATGGCTCCGGACCCGGGAAATGCCCACCCCCGACGGGGCAAGCCGATCAAAAAACGATTTGATTTGGCGACGCGGTTGCGTCGGAGAAAGAAAGCTTCTTACGGTCGGGCGGGTTCGAGCAGGGCGCCAATTTTCTGACGAAAATCGGGAAAAAAGGTCTCGATGGTGGCGACGTCGAAGCGGCGGAAGATGTCTTCCTTCTTGTCGCGCGAGAGCAGGAAGCGGACGGCGCCGCGAACACATTCTTCCTTCGTCACGTTGGCCTGGGCCAGCTCTTTGTGAAGGGAGTCAGTGAGGACCACGCCGTGCCGCGTCTCGGTGTTGTTCTCCCGGATGGTGACGTCGAACGTGTCGTGCCCGGTGCGCATGGTCGAGATGGTCATGGCCGATGCTACCTTAACCCCGACGGAAAACGGGCTTTATCTTCAGGCGTGGTCGTAGCGGTCATTCCCCTCGATCTTGACGAGCTTGTTGTAGACGCCGAGCAGGAGGAACGTCGGGGCCCAAAGTCCCACGAAGTTGGCGGCGTTGCTCTTCGGGTAGATCATCTTGTGGATCGCGGAATAGGCGATCGCGCCGACTGCGAGGCTCAGGAAAAACGTCGACGGAAGCTTGGCGGTCTGGTTCTCAATTCGCTTGGTCCATTTTCCTTCGGCAGGCGGACTGGTGATGACGGCTGTCGCGGCGTCACGAACGGTTTCGGAAAGGCTCATGGGTTATCTCCTTGAATGGTGTGTCCTGCTCTCACTACGGGCGCCGAGTGACGTCCGTTCGATTTCGGAATAAATTTTTCGGTCAAAATGGAAGCGCGCGTCGGGCGAGGTCGAGCCGGTTCATCAGCGCCGGATGATTGACAGCGAACTTGAGCGAGAGAAGCCGCCACGCGGCGGCGAAGTCCTTGATCTCTTCCCACGGCCCCTTCTTTCCGATGAAGATTTCAAGAAACTGGTGGAGCGCTTCTTTTTCTATCTGGCGAAGCGGCTCGGCGTCAACGGACTTGCGCATGTGCTCCAGGATGGGCGCCAGTTTTCCCTTGTCGGCCCACACGCCGCCGCACTTGGCGCAGAACTCGAGCTCGATGCGCGACGTGTCAAACAGGAGCGCGCAGAGCGTGCCGTCGCAGGCGGGACAGGTGAAGCCGGTGGGTTTGAAGTGAGCGCGTTCGGCGTAGGCCTGGAGGTCGAAGTCTTTCCAGCGAATGTCGTCATCCATGCTGGACTTGATCGCATCCAGTTCCTTGGCGTCGAACCACAGGCCGTGACAGCGGGGACACTGGTGGAGCGCGACCCCGAACACCTCAAAGCGAGACATCACTTCAGAGCATTTCGGACACGACTGGGCGCGGTGCGTCATACGATTTCCCCTTGAGGTCCCATTCGTCTGGGCCTCCCCCTTCACTTACGTCCGAGGTTGGGTTACGGCTGGGGCGTGTTTGGACAAGAAAGCGCCGCGCGACGTGGGCCGCGCGGCGCTTGAGTGAGAAGTCAGTTAATCAGCGACAGCCGCGGAGAAGGCTGAAGATGATGATGAAGGGCAGCGGCACGCCGAACAGCCATAGCAGGATGTCGAGGCCGAAGCGCCCTTTCCGGTTGGATTTGTTGTTTTTCATCGCGCCACCTCCGGCTGGTTGCCGCGGTCCTGGCCGCTCAGCACGTCAATGCGTTGGGTCAGCGTGTGGTCCTTGGTGCCGGCCACAACCCAATGCAGCAGGTTCAAAAGTAACGATACCAACAGAACCACTTCCACCACGCGCAGCCTCAAATGAAGGTTGCGCGGGCTGAGGTTGTGGCCCTTTTCCGCCTCCACGATGTCGCCTGCGTCCGTTTTTCCCCGATTATAATCAGCCATTTTCTTTCCGCTCCTTTGCCTCGCGATGAACGCGTCGGCGTTGCTGATGATTACGGAGGTGAGGGCCGTTCGGTTCGGCGGCAGAGCGCTATTTTGCGGGCGGCGTGGGCCGGGTGGCGAGCGCGGTGGCGGCGCGCTGATGAAGCAGTGTCCACTTTTCAATCTGCTTTGCGAGATCTTCTTCGCTGAGGGCTTCGGCGTCCGCCGTGATCTTCGCGAGCGCGGCGGGCGCGATTTCTTCGCTCGTGTGCTTGAGGCCCATGAGGATGGCGTTCAACTTCAAGGTCCGGGCCTTGAGGTCGATGAGTGTCTGTCGGAGCGCATGCATGGCGGAAATCGTAGCGAATTTCTAAAGCCGGCCGAATACCGTGACCACCACGTGCCGGGCGCCGCCGTGGTCGCGATGTTCGCCCAGGTAAATACCCTGCCACGTGCCCAAGGCGAGGCGGCCCTCCCGAACGGGGACGAGGACGCTCGCGCCCAGCACCGCGCTCTTCAGATGCGCCGGCATGTCGTCGGGGCCTTCGGTGGTGTGAACGTACGGCGCGGTCTCCGGCACGGCGCGGTTGAAGTGCGCCTCGAAGTCGGCGCGAACGTCCGGGTCCGCGTTTTCATTCACGCACAGCGAAGCCGAGGTGTGCTGCACGAACGCCTGGAGGAAGCCGGCCTGGATCTTTCGCAACTCCGGAACGGCCCGCTCAATCTCC